>CAYSHN010000052.1:0-12505 GCA_964430815.1 uncultured Calditrichota bacterium
GGTTGATGAACCATCGGTGGAAGAGACCATTTCAATATTGCGTGGTTTGAAAGAGAAATATGAAGTCCATCATGGTGTGCGCATACAGGACACGGCGTTGGTGGCAGCCGCCACGCTATCGCACCGCTATATTTCCGACCGCTTCCTGCCGGATAAAGCCATTGATCTGGTAGACGAAGCCGCATCGCACCTGCGTATTGAAATCGATTCCATGCCCGAAGAACTGGATGAAATCGAACGCAAAAGTAAGCAACTGGAAATTGAGTCTATGGCCTTAAAAAAGGAAAAGGATGAAGCCTCCCAGGAACGGTTGGAAAATGTAAAAAAGGAGTTGGCTGAACTCAAGGTGACCCGTGATGAACTGCGGGCACACTGGCAGGAAGAAAAAACATATATCCAAAATATCCGGCAGATCAAGGCCGATCTTGATCATTCCCGCGTCGAAATGGAAAAAAAAGAACGGGAAGGGGATCTGAATAAAGTTGCTGAATTGCGCTATGGTACTATTCCCGACCTGGAAAAGAAATTAAAAAATGAGAATGCGAAGTTGATTAAACTGCAATCCACCCATGCGATGCTGAAAGAAGAAGTGGGTGAGGATGACATTGCTGAAATCGTTTCGAAATGGACCGGGATTCCGCTGACCCGGATGCTGGAGAGTGAGAAGGAAAAACTTCTGCACATGGAGGATCGCATATCACAGCGGATCATTGGACAAAAAGAGGCGATTGAATCGGTTTCCGATGCCATCCGCCGCTCCCGTTCCGGTTTGAGTGATGAAAACCGCCCGATCGGTTCATTTATTTTCCTTGGTTCTACCGGTGTGGGTAAAACCGAATTAGCCCGGGCCCTGGCTGAATTTCTGTTCGATGATGAAAATGCCATGGTGCGTATCGACATGTCCGAATACACTGAACGTCATTCCGTTTCCCGGCTGATCGGTTCACCGCCGGGATATGTGGGTTATGAAGAAGGGGGTCAGTTAACCGAGGCAGTGCGCCGTAAACCTTATTCGGTGGTACTGCTGGACGAAATTGAAAAAGCTCATCCCGAAGTATACAATCTGCTGCTGCAGGTACTGGATGATGGTCGGCTGACCGATAATCAGGGCCGTACTGTTAATTTTAAAAATACGATTGTCATCATGACTTCCAATCTGGGTGCCCCGCTGATCATGGAAAAATCACTGCAGATTACTGAAAAAAACCGGGAGCAGATACATGAAGACATCCGCAAACAGGTGATCGAGCTGTTACGTATACAACTTCGACCGGAGTTTTTAAACCGTATCGACGACATCATCGTTTTCCATGCCTTAAGCCGCGATGAAATAGGTAAGATTGTTTCACTGCAATTTGAACGTCTGCGGAAAAAATTTGCCGACAATGGAATTGATATAAGTTTGAGTCCAGGTGCTGCGGAATATCTAACCAAGCATGGCTATCAACCCGAATTCGGGGCCCGGCCTCTGAAAAGATTGATGCAAAATGAAATCATCAATGAGCTGGCTAAAAAAATCCTGGCCGGGGAAGTCAAACACGACGACAAAATTCTGGTCGATTTTAAACAGGGGAAACTGGTCTTTACCACGTGATTAATGGTGATTGATTAAACCAACACTGTCATCCCGGGCTTGACCCGGGATCTATTACTTTTTGAAACAGCGGGATCCCGGCTCGTAGGCCGGGATGACATATTGTGGTTAGCCGGTTTTCAGTAGTGTCATCCTGGGCTTGACCCGGGATGACAGTTCGTCGATCACACAAGGGGTCATACCGTATTTAATCCGGGATGAAATCTAAAAATATTTTTGTATCTTTTTACTCTTATCCACATCAAAAAATAAGAGTCTGGAGAATAACTGAATTAATAAATTTATGGCACTAGTCAAAAAATATCACTGGTTAAAAATATCACTATTCGTCGTGTTGGGCGGTCTGGCCGGTTTTGCGTATTATTATTTTATCGGTTGTCGAACCGGTAGTTGTCCGATATCCAGTAATCCCTATATCAGTACTTCCTATGGCCTGCTGATCGGTTTTTTGTTTTCTTTAGATAAAAAAGGAAGAAGTAATGAGTAGCCTTCTGTATTTTGTTCTGGTGATTATTGCTTTTTTTCTGCTGATGCAGGGATTTGTCTGGTTCACCGCGTTCAAAAGAAAGGGCGGAGTACTTCCGGAATTAGACGGTGAGTTGGGCAGGAAAATTAAAAGCGGGCATCGACTGCTGCTGTATTTCTACAGTCCTGCCTGTGGCGCTTGTCGCAGCATGACCCCGATAGTCGAAAAAATGCTTAGTGAAAATAAAAATGTTGTAAAAATAAATGTACTGGATGAATCTAAGCTAACCCGGCAATTGGGTGTCTGGGGTACACCAGCAACACTGATCGTGGAAAATGACCACATTAACCAATTTATTCTGGGAGCACGCTCAGAAAGTTTTTTAAGAAAACTTATTTAGCGGAGGATGAAGTATGGCATATGGTTTCACTAGACAGGTGGATCTTTCCTTTGAACAGGCCCTGCAAAAAGTTACTGCCGAATTACAAAAGGAAGGATTTGGTGTTTTAACTGAAATTGATGTTCAGGCCACTATGAAGAAAAAACTCAATGTACAGCATAACAAATATAAAATTCTGGGTGCCTGCAATCCCCCTTTAGCCCATCAGGCTTTAACCGCTGAACCACTGGTTGGTCTACTTTTACCATGTAATGTAGTTGTCTTTGAAGATGCGCACGGTAAGACAGTTGTCTCAGCTATTGATGCGCAAGCGATGATGAGTGTGATCGGTCGGCAGGATATAGTATCAATTGCCGAGGAAGTGAATAAAAAGTTGAAACGGGTTATTGAAAATGTATAAATTTTAGTCAAAAAAGATGCGCGAGTGTCCCCATGCCGATTTTTGAATTCAGATGTAAGAAATGTAATCATAAATTTGAAGAACTGATTTTTTCCTCTTCAGTCGACTTTACGGGCATTATTTGTCCACAATGCGGCGAAAAAGATGCAGAAAAATTAATGTCCACCTGCTGTGCCACCAGTCAGGGTTCTGCGGCTGCATCCCCTCCAGCCCCCTGTGGCCGATCTGGTTTTAGTTGAACATCCTGATATTGAACCGTGTGTTCATCGGAGGCCTTCGGCAGGAAAGGTTTTTTTTCCTGCTTTTTTTATTCCTATATTTTGATAAATTATTGCTAAAATTGCATTCCATTCATCTTAAAATTAGTGGTTGGATATTATATGCAGGATCCCATTCAACAAATCACAGAGTTGCAACAACAATTACAGAAATTAACTGCCCAACAGCAGGAATTAGTACAGGCCAATAAAAAATATGAGGAAGTATTCAGTCTGGTCACCCATGAGTTTAAAAATTTACTTACCTCAGCGGACGGCTATAACCGTTTATTACATCAGCATTTATTGGCTGAGAATCGCAAGGATTTAGATGAAATTCTTACAGCCGGTATCCATATCCATGAAAAACTTTTTAATATAGTTGATCAGTTACTTAAAATGTGGATGGTCGAGAAGCAATTACTGAAACCAGATTATAAAGTTCTGGATTTTAAGGCTGATATTTTACAGCCGCTGGAACAGCAACTTAAAGAGCCATTACTGGCAAATAAAATGACCTTGAAGAAATCAGTACCTGCCGGAGAATTGATCCTGATGGCTGATGAAAATATGCTGGAAATTATACTGCGCAACCTGTTTGAGAATGCGGTAAAATACGGTGATCATGATACCCTCATATACCTTACAATCAGACAACATAATAAAAATTTGGAAGTATCCCTGAAGAATAAAGTGAGTGGATTGCCTCCCGATTTTTGTGAAACCATTTTTCAGCGCACCCAGGAATTCAAAGGTCGCGGTCAGCAGGGTGGACTAGGGATTGGTTTATATAACGTTAAAAATCTGATCGAGCTGCATCAGGGTGAAATTAACTGCCGCTGGGTGAAACGGGATTGGATTGAGTTCAGTTTCCGTTTACCGTTACATCTATAAAATAAATTCTATTTCAAAGCAAAGCGGGTACCGACAAAAATAAATAATGAATCCCCGACCTGAGCAGTATTGATGATTTCTATTGGTCTGGTTGTCTGTACAGCCAGTTTTCCAAAAGGTGGTTCATAGTTGTTATGTAACCATTTTTCACCGTAACTAGCCCAGCGAACAGCATCTATGGTTGCCGCCTGTTCACATAAATTGCGCGGTATCAGCTGACCTGTCTCAGGATGGTGCAATCTGGCAATACCCATGGAAACAAAGATTTGCTGTTCAGGATGATAGGAGATAGTGCAATATTTCTTTCTTAACTCAGGGTTATCCCCTTCCATTTTGATCAATTCCTGTGCTTCATAAACTGACACCAGATACTCCGTGCTGAAGGACTGAGCTATGCCGCCGGAAGAACCTTTTTCGGTCGTGCCCTGGATCATTTGTTCGGTCTGTTTTTCCTGTTCCTTTTTGCAGGCAATCAGGAAAATGAGCATAATCATCAGGGATAAAACTGAGAAATACCGCATAATATACTCCTTTAATTATAATGCTTACTAAAAGATGAAGTGATCAGTAAAGATCTATCACTTATTCATCTGCAAAATTAATATTCCCCGTCTGTAAATCCAACAAATATAATCAATTTCGGTGTCTAAATATGTTTTGATTCTCAGCAGGATATTGATTAAAATTAAAACTTAAGTTTATAAAAAGTCTAACAAGCGGGCGGCCCGCGACTGAAATATTAATTTGTGGAGTCACAGTATGTTTAAAAAAATTGCAGGAGCAATAGTCCTGATCGGATCCATCAGTCTGGGTTTGATCTTATGCAATCATCCTCAGGATAGAATTTATGAAGATATAAAATTGTTACAGGACAATGGAAATCTCCGACAAGCGGAAGAATTAATAAATGATTATTTAAAGAGTCGCCGGGATTTATCTGCAGAAGCTAAACGTAAACTTGAGTTCGAAATCGAACGGGGTAAAAGGATTATTAATGATTATGATCTGAAGGAAGAAGATCTTTATAATGTTCTCAACCAGAGGTTGCTGGATCTTAACCGGGATGAATTTATTCAATGGCAGAAAGAAGGCCGCTTCGACTGGTTGATGATTGATGGTGAAAAACGATTTGTCAGCGCGAGTGCCTCCAATCTTTTTTTCCGCTATGCCGAGCTTAACCAACGCCGGCGGGATTATAATCTATCCAGTTCAATGGCCCGCTTTTGTCTGTCCCAGGCCAGAGAACTGCAACAGTTGAGCTTGACCAATCCTGATGCGGTACGGTTACCCAGAAAATGCCTGGTCGAACAAAAGATCATTATTCCCCGGGATAAAATACCTGCCGGAGAGAAGGTTTATTGCTGGATACCTTATCCGTCAATATTTGAATTGCAGGGTGATATTCAATTTATAAGTTCCAGTCATCCTCCGGTCTGGTTGGCTGCGGCTAGCAGTCCCATCCGCTCCATCTATTTTGAAGGCAAGACTGCTGTAGAAGGTGTTACCACCTTTATGGTTAGTTATTACTATACCTCGTATGCCTTCTATCAGAAGATCGTACCAGACAAAGTTATACCGTTTACAGGACAGGAACCGGAATATATCACCTATACCCGTCAGGAATACCCGCATGAAGTTTTTTCCGACCGGCTTAGACAATTGTGCGCTTCCATTATCGGAGCTGAAACCAATCCCTACTTGAAAGGTAAAATGATCTTCAACTGGATTGCTGACAGTATTAAATATAGTTATGCCCGTGAATATTCCACTTTACATAATATCAGTGCTTATTGTTTGGACAAGAAGTACGGAGATTGTGGTCAGGAGGGTATACTATTTATCACCTTATGCCGGCTCGCTGGCCTGCCGGCTCGCTGGCAGTCTGGATTTATGGTTTATCCGGGAGATGAAGGGATGCATGATTGGGCTGAAATATACCTGCAACCCTATGGCTGGATTCCAGTCGATCCCTATATGGGTATCTTTTTCACTTCTGTAACCGGGGATCTGACGCCAGCAGAACGGCGGGAAATGCGGGAGTTCTATTATGGCAATATGGATAATTATCGTCTGGTTATCAATAAGGGTCATAATCTGGATCTGTATCCGCCCAAAAAATACTTCCGCTCTGAAACGGTCGATTTTCAGCGTGGAGAGGTGGAATGGAGCGGGGGCAATCTATATTTTTCTGATTGGGATTGGAGTATCAAACTTACTGAGGTCCCAATCGCACGCAGGTAACGGCTTTGAGCAGCAATAAATGTTATTTTACCAGTCGAACGTTCACTGCTCTATCGCCTTTGAGATCGCGGCGAATATCAAATTTGACCTGCTGTCCTTCAAATAATCGTTTAGCTTTGATAGCCGGATGCAGATCACTACCATGAACAAAAAGTTCTTGCTGATCATCGGTAATAATAAAACCGTACCCCTTCAAACTGTCCCAAATTTTAACTGTTCCGTTGTGCATTAAATCACTTTTCCCTTTGGTCAACATTATATCTTTATTTTGAAGTGCTTTCAAGTATAGCAAGAAAAGGTACCGGATGCAATGACCAGAAAGAAACAACGCTGGTCAGTATTAATGAATGCAGATTTAAATTAAGGTGGAGCTAGACAGGTTGTATATATATAATCAACGTAATTTAAAACAGGAGAGTAACGTGGTTAAGGTCCCCGGTATTTCCTATGAACAGGCAATGGAATTGGTCCAGACACCGACTCCGGAGAATGTTCAGGAAATCTATGAGCAGGGTTATATAATTCCCGCCGTCCAGCAGGAGGAATACTGGAAAAAAGGATACATCAAATTGAGTGGTGTCCTGGGCGGAGAAGCACTGGAGTACGTGCGCCGGCTTATTGGCGCTGCGGTATTGCTTAGAATGGAAAGTGATCAAAGAACTCTGGCGGAAAAGTCCCTGTATGAGCAGTCCTTTTTACAATGTGGATATTTGTGCTGGGATTATCCAGCGGTGCAGGACTTTGTCTTCGCTAAACGTTTTGCTGCTATAGCCCGGGATTTAATGGGAATTGATAGGGTTCGTCTGTGGCATGATCAGGCTTTATATAAAGAGCCAGGAGGCAGAGTAACCGATCTGCATCAGGATATTAGTTATTGGCCGGTTAAGACGGAATTCACTACCACCTTTTGGCTGGCCCTGACCGAGGTACCCGCAACCATGGGAAATTTATATTTTCTGCCTGGTACCCATAAAATCGGTCTGTATGAATATATCGATATTTTTAGAAAGCCCCATATGCCGGATCGGTTAAAAACCAGTCCGCAGATGGATGTTCCCCTGCAGGCCGGAGATGCCACTTTTCATTCCGGTCTGACTTTCCACGGAGCCCGGGCCAATCAGACCAGGGAGTTACGTGAAGCTATGACGGTCATTTATTTTGAGGACGGTGCCCGCTTTGACGCTACTGATCCCCGCAGTGCCGGTCATACATCCTGTCAAGGATTACAGGACGGACAAATCGTCAATACAAAATATACCCCGCGCTTAATCTGATAAGTATCTGGACCGGGAACTGACTCATTCTGCCGGCAGTAATAAATCAATCATTCCCAGAAAAAGTTATTTTTGTTTGGGTGTAATTCATTAAATTGGAAGTATAAATATATTCCAATAAATGGTAATTCATCATGGCGAGAAAAATCAGAGTAGCACTGCTCTTTGGTGGTAAATCGGTTGAGCATGAAGTTTCATTGCAATCGGCCCGTAACGTATATGATTCCATTAACAGGGATAAATATGATGTCGTATTGATTGGTATCGATCACCAGGGTAAATGGTACCTTAATGAATCTTCGCATTTTCTACTACATGCCAATGATCCGAAGCAAATTAAATTAAAGAAAGGCAAGAACAGTCTAGCCCTGGTACCGGGAGAAAAATCTAATAAAATGATGCGTCAGGATTTTTCTGAAAGTATCGGTCGGATCGATGTGGTGTTTCCCATACTGCACGGACCATTTGGTGAAGATGGAACGGTACAAGGTCTGTTGAAACTGGCAGATCTTCCCTTCGTCGGTGCCAGCGTAATGGGCTCGGCCATCGGTATGGACAAGGATGTGATGAAACGTTTACTACGTGATGCTGGTATTCCTCATGCGGCATTTTTATCCTATGGTCCAGGAGAAAAAGATAACATTTCTTTTCAGGAGATTGAAGCAAAATTGGGGATACCCTGTTTTGTAAAACCGGCTAATACCGGTTCTTCAGTGGGTATCCATAAAATTCATGACCGGAATGAATTTTCCAGAGCGCTAAGCGATGCTTTTCAATATGATCGTAAGGTTCTGTTTGAACAGTACATTAAGGGCCGTGAAATAGAATGCGCTGTACTGGGTAATGAAAATCCACTGGTTTCCCTGCCCGGTGAAGTGATTGCGCAACATGAATTTTATGATTATGATGCCAAATACCTCGATGAACACGGCGCCAGGTTTGATATCCCGGCCCGGCTGGATGCGGATCTGGTCGCAGAGGTGCAGGACCTGGCGGTCAGGACCTTTAAGGTTTTATGTTGCGAAGGAATGGCCCGGGTGGATTTTTTCCTGACAACTGAAAATAAACTATATGTGAATGAATTGAATACCATCCCCGGTTTCACTCCCATCAGTATGTACCCGAAACTATGGCAAATAAGCGGGGTATCTTATTCCGAACTGATTGACCGTCTGATTCAGTTAGCTTTAGAACGCTTTCAACAGGAAAAAAAGATAAAAAATAGTTATCAAGTAACTCCAACCAGTTGAGTCCCTGATCAATAATCATTAGGGAAAAAATAGAATCAGCACTCTTCATTGAAACTGCAAATAAAAAAGCCTTTTCTGTGAAACTCAAGAAAAGGCTTTTATCCACGGTTTTAACTATTTTAAAGACTTCGTTTTCTACTTGATCAACATCATTTTTTGAACCGCATGAAAATTGGCGCTATTCATGGTCACAAAGTACACACCACTTACCAGATCTGAACCATCAAATTGCAGCCGGTAAATACCAGCCGGTTTGGTTTCATTAACCAGGGTGGTAATCTTTCTGCCAATAATATCGTAGACATTAATCAGCACCGCAGCGGTTTTATCGACGGCATACTCAATGGTGGTGGACGGATTGAAAGGATTAGGATAATTTGTTTTCAGAAAAGTTCCACCTGGTACCTGCACTTCCGCTTGATCTTTTACGGCCAGGCCGCGATTAATCATTAATTGGCGCTCGAGAATTTTGGCTGAAGCATTATCAGCGCCTACCATTACTGAATAATAAAAAGCATCGCCGGCAGGCAAATTATCGATACTGACATTCCAGCTATATCCGGCCGTCTGACCCGGCTCGTAAGTTCCCAGACCAACCGAATCAACCTGATCATATATTGCGAGTCCCGGCGGCAGTGATATGTTAGCATATACATTAGGAGCGTCGACCGTACCGGAGTTGTATGTGGATAAATTGACTGTGAAAGTGCTATACTCCGGAATGTTATTGATGGCCATTAATGTTGCCGGTGCCTCAATATAAGTTGATAACGGAGGCAGAAAATCATCATTGGGAATGATAAACTTATAAGCCAAATTATTAGAACCGTTGGATTCGACCACATAGTCGTATGGATCCACACTAACATAAACTGCATGATACAGAGGATTTTCAGGAACGGTCCAATCAAGACTAAAGGTACGTGTTTCACCGGCTGGAATCGATTCAACTGTAGCATATCCCGAAATAACAAATCCTCCGGTCGGATCACCATCATAAAAGCGTACACCTACGTTGTAAGCAGTTTGAAAACCATAATTGTGCACGGTGGCCTGAATCGCTATGGGATCACCCTGATTACGATTTTCCACATCAGGTGTGAACGAGATATCCTCTGCAGATATTGATAGATCCGCTAAATCACTGCTGAAGTTTAATGGTACGAAGCAGGCTCCAAAACCTCCCCCCCAAGAATTGATGGCGGTCAATTTTCCGGTTCCAACAATATGATATACAGTTTTTGTAGTGGACAGATAAGCTCCTTCACCTGCGGCCAGCGTATCTTGCCAGAGCAGTGACTGGTTGCTCATATCGTATACACTGATAACATTATCAGGCTCATTAGATAATATATTCAGATCACCCTCAATCACCGGAGCATAAATATTGGTACCCGCTCCAAAACCCTGTTCATCAATAAGAACCGCCAGATAAAAATAACTGGTACTATAGTAGGCATAAGGTGTATTAAAGAGCGTAACATTCTGGGAGGTGGTTACTTTATAATAAGTTGGTTCCATGACATAATCAGTTGTGGCCTGGCCCGTATTCAAAGTCCCCTGGAAAAGGGTGTCACCGGTAACGGTATTGACTACCAGGTAATCGGTGGCATCATGATATGCGGTAATGACTACTCCATTCGGCCATTCACCGACGTATCCTGAAAAACCGTAAAATTCTGTTCCGGCAAAAGTTCCATTCGTTGCCGGGATATAATAGCCCTGATCGGCATAACTCAGGGCTGAAACTGGTTTTGACGAACGCACTCCCAGAAAAACATCAGACATGGAAGTAGATTCATAATGCTCTCCGGCATTTAAAATACCGGAGGCCACAGTATATCCCGAAGTTAAGTCTTTGACATAAAATTCCGTGCCATCACTATAGGCAAATACAATAAACCGTTCGCCGCCCAATTCGAAGAGAGGCAAATAAGTATTAAGGTGAGTTGACAATGCCCGGCCGGATTGATCTACCGCAAAGAAACCCATCACATCATTGGTAATGGGATCACCAGTCAGCAGAGTATAGGATGTATTACCTTCGACCCTATAAACACCTGCTCCGGGAGAAAAGACATAGAATTGGTCTTGATTCAGGGTGACACTGTCAATAACAGTGCCATAGGCATCATAAAGTTTAAACTCCGAGTTATCAAAATAACTGAATATCACCAGGTCGTAAAATGTATAAATAGTTGAGACGTAAATATAATCATCGAGCTGATTAGGCAGCGAAGTTCTTGCTGGAGTGATAAAACCTGTAGTATGTTGGACGGGCGTGGTCACTCCCCGGGCCGCTCCCGGGATTTGTTGAGCATTAACTATTCCCGATGACAGAAAAAATAATAGCAATAAAACTGTGTAAAATTTACTCATAATTCCTCCTGTTAATACTGTTATAGATAAAATATGTTTGTAGTCTTTTATTATGCATAATGTAAATCCTATATGAAAACATTTATCGCTGACTAAATATTCCTATAATAATAAAGTTTTTATTCTTTTATAAAAAACATGGAATATGATTGTCTCTGATTAGCAAATGAGCGATTTAGCAGAATAGAGTTTAAACTCAGTGCAGATGCGATTATAATCGGATCTGCTCAAAAACGGATAGTGCCCGTTGCCGGGCAAAGGTATGATCGACTATTGGTTTTGGGTAAGAAGGTGAGTTGAATTCAGGTATCCATTTTTTTATATACCGATAATCAGGATCGAATTTTTGTTGCTGGGCTAGGGGATTGAATATCCGGAAATAAGGTACGGCATCACAGCCGCAACCTGTCACCCACTGCCAGTTACCATTGTTGGATGACAATTCATAATCCAGGAGTTTCTCGGCAAAATATTGTTCCCCCCAGCGCCAGTCTATCAAAAGGTGTTTAGTCAAAAAACTGGCCGTGACCATCCGTACACGATTGTGCATGAATCCGGTCTGGTTAAGTTCCCGCATACCAGCATCGACCAGCGGGTAACCGGTTTGACCTGTGCACCAGCGTTCAAATTCTTCCTGATCATTACGCCATGATATCCGGGTGAATCTGGTTTTGAAGGGTTGCTTTACCATTTCTGGAAAATGATACAGAATCATCATGAAGAATTCCCGCCAGATCAGTTCACCTAACCAGGTTTCATTCAACTCCAGGGCCAGACGTACAAGTTGACGGATACTGACCGTACCGAAGCGTAGATGGATACTGAGCTGAGTTGTTCCATTCAGGCTGGGAATATCTCTGGTTTGGTCATAAGAGATGATGATGTTCTTTTTAATCTGCCGGAGAGGAAAACTTAATCCGCTCTTTTGGAAGCCTAATTGAGACAGATCAGGAAAAGCCGGGGGAATATTTTTTAAAAATTTTTTCAATAATTTCTCGGAGGGAAATGGCCGAAGATGTTCTGCCTGTAATAAGGTCTGCCAGGTATTACGATAAGGGGTATAAATGGTGTACGGCTGCCGGTCGTGTTTTACAATTTCAGATTGATCAAAAATCACCTGGTCCTTATAACTGAAAAAGTTAATACCTTTTTTATTTAACCATACCTGAATATGTTCATCACGTTCCCTGGCGTACGGTTCATAGTCGTGATTTGTAAAAACGGTATGGATATTAAATTCCCGGGTCAATTCCTTCCATATCTCAAGTGGTTTTCCGTACTTGATCAGTAACCTGCAGCCCAATCGACCCAGGCGTGTGTTTATTCCTAACTGTCGATTATAAATGAATT
>CAYSHN010000053.1:0-5905 GCA_964430815.1 uncultured Calditrichota bacterium
TCTCCATATTTCAAATCCATTGGATCGTTGGTTGCGAGGACCAGCAAACCATCCCGTTTCTGCTGGATCATGATTTCGTAAACTATATCGATTCCCTGTTGATCCAGATTTGAAGTGGGTTCGTCCAAGAATAATATTTTTGGTTTACCCATCAGGGCAAACACATATTTCAAGCGTTGTAACATACCCGAGGAATACTCTTTCACGATATCATTTTCCCTGCCGTGCAGCAAAAAACGGGACATCAGTTCATCGATCCATTTCTCACATTTATTCAGATTCCTGATTTTAGCAAAAAAAGCCAGATTTTCCCGGGCGGTCAGTTCTTCATACAATTCCAAATAAGGTCCTACCAAGCCAATCTGGTGATACAGGTCCGGCCAACCAATTTTTTTATCATTATCACTATAATACAGTATCCCTTCGCTGGGACGGATCAATCCGCACAGAACACGGATCAATGTGGTTTTACCAGAGCCATTCGGTCCAATTATAGCCAGTGATTCACCATCATTTAGTTCAAAACTGATATACTGAAAAATTCTTTTTTCACCGAAATATTTACCTATACCTTGGGCAAAGATCTGCAAGAGTAATATATCCTTGTAAGTCTGCGACAAATGTAAAATTATCGATATTCAGAAAGATTAACAAGATAAACTTATTGTTCTGATTATTGTCGACCTATCACTATCTGTAGCGCTGGGTCTTAATGATGTATTGACAGCATACAGATTTGGGTTAGTAATTTTTTGTTGTGAAAATAAATAGTACGGGTTTGAGCCATTTAAATATAACGATAGTGCTAAAAGACAGATAAGAAAAATGAATTAATTTTAATGATGTGTTTCTTTTTCCAGTAAATACTTGTTCAAACTTTCCAGATTAAACAGCCATTTACCACCTAATTTCATGGCTGGAATATCGGTTTTTCCGCTTTCCAAAAGACGGTACAGACTACCCTTATGCATGCGTAGATACTCAGCAGCCTCCTTGAGGGTCATTAGTTTGTATTTCTTTTCTTCCACTTTAATTGTCCCTATTAAGCGTAATATAATCAAGTATTGTCTTACATTGCAATTAAAATGCCATTATAAATTTATGTTTTACTTCTCACTAACTGTCTCTAACCTGTTAATATTTATTAAGTTGCTTCAATGAGTGTTAGACTTGGCCTTCTTAGTTTTAAGAATATTGTTTATTTTTTTTTAATAATTCGGAATGATAGGGAAATTAATTGAAATAGGTAGAGATAAAATGCAATATTACCGGATCATTCGGAAGCAATCTGATCTGAAGTTTAATTAAGCCTGCTCATCTTCTGTCGAAGCACTGAAATATACCATTTTCTTGGCGAAGAATATGGGCAGATCAAGTAATTTTCTATACAAAAATGGTGCAACAGCCAGAACCAGACCAGTTAGTATAAATCCGGCCAGTACATCAACAACATAATGATAGCGTAGATAGACCGTCGAAAAAACCAAGCTGGTCCCAATCACCAGTAATATCCAAAAATATGCCTTGGAATATTTCCGGGCATACCACATGGTGAGTAAAGTAATCACTGTATGGCCACTGGGAAAAGCATCCCGCTGAATGGACTCGAGTTTATTTAGCATATCCCTTAAAGTCTCCATAAACCATAAACCCGTGAGTGGAACATTTTGAAGATGACCAAGGGTAAAACGGGGCCCTAATGCCGGTACCGAAAAATAACCCAGATAAGAGGTATAATATCCTAAAACAATTACAAAAACAAAGAAGTTGAAATCAGACTGTTGATTTTTTATGAGTAAATATACTGCCAGCACAATGGGTAAAAAATAAAAAGTGGTATATACAATCTGCAAATATTCAGTTAACCAGGGATTGATCCATGACTCCATCCAGACCGTGGGATGCACACCGAAGAGCCTATAATCGATCTGCATTAACAGATTATCAAAATCCCTGGGATGTACATTGTGAACTAAATAATGTAATTCACTATAATTCAAGGGGACGATTAGAATGACATTCCAATTTTTGAGCCAGTTAAAAAATGGAGAATCATCGGTGAAAGCTAACCAGTACAAAAACATAATAATCAGGATATGAAAGAAAACAAAATAAAATACATTATGAATAGCCCGGAAATTAAGGAAAATTATAAAAAGTACAATTAACTGATATCCGATGGTTAGCAGATCTGTCGGTCGCGGAAATTTTCTTTCCTGTTCTGAATAAGTTATATCACGGTCCATATTTCGCGTCTGCATTTAAGATTAATTTAATTACCCAGACCTGTGTATCTAGATGAATGAAACTGTATATATGACATATTTATTCTATCCACCTGCTACGGACACGAGATGGTTTTGTTTCACCTTAACCAGGTACCTGTTATCCGTCTCAATTGATTTGCAAATGATCAAACTACCTAAGATATTAGCTAGTTACAACGATTCATCTAGATCATATGTCCCCAAAATCCTAAGCAGGCTATTCTGATAAGGATTTTGTAATTAGGACAACATATCGCACTAAAATAATGTGCAAAAATAATACTTGTATCCTTCTAATACAAATTTTATTTACTAGCTCTGCCGCAGGTTTATAGAACCTTGCAGGTGGTTTATGGTTTATTCACTAAATATACAACTCTCTTCCCGCAAACTTATATATTTATCATCGGCAATGATCAAATGATCCTGAACCGGAATTTCCAGTACCTTACCAGTGGCAATTAATTGCTGGGTAACACGCAGGTCCTCCGGACTGGCTAGAAGCTGACCGGAAGGATGATTATGGATCAAAATAATACTGGCTGCAGAAAAGCGGATAGCCGATTTAAAAACTTCGCGGGGATGAACTAATGAAGCATTCAAAGTACCCTTGAATATAGTTTCGCTATGAAGATACTTTCCGGCACTATCCAACAGGGCGCTGATAAAAACTTCCTGTTTGAGGTGGCCAATCTGCGGAATGAAAAACCTGGCCACATCCACGGGCTGTTTAAAAAAATGAAACTTCTGCTGGGCCATTTCGCGTTGCATATTTCGTGAAAGTTGAAATGCAGCTTGTAAAATCAGAGCCTTGGCCTGGCCAATACCTTCCACTTTCATCAATTCTGACCGCGAAGCAACGGCTAGTTGCTGCAGTGTTTCAAAATGCCGGATTAGTTCTTTGCCAATGTCCAGAGCGTTCAAGCGACCGGTACCACTGGAGATCAGCACCGCTAGTAATTCGGCTGATGTCAAATTTTCGATACCCAGAGTTATCATCTTCTCCCTTGGCCTTTCTGCTGAAGGCCAGGTCTTTATCGATATCGATTTGGGTCGCGGTTCACATATTTTCCTGGTCATGGTCCTCCTACAGATTCAATTAATATTCTGTGCGTTTTCGAATCGTATGTGCGCTCATATTTGAGGTGCCCACAATTGCCCTGCACAAAAACATTGCTCTTCACAAAGTGTCTTATTAAGTCTATTTTTAACATGCAAATTATATTCCAAAAATCGGTGAGTTAAGCAAATTATCACTGTATACATAATGTTTTTCATAATTTTAATTCACCAGAATTGAAGATCCATTTATTAAAAGGAATTATATTTCAGCACTGACGAGCAGAAGCGAGATTCAGTGAATTTAGATACTATAAATATTTAATCTGGTCACGGATCAGATATTTGCAGGAAAATATTTATTCAAAAATGTTTTTAATAACTCAGTATTCAGGGTTTTATCGATCAGCAAAAAGTTTTCTCCCCGGTAAGCATACCAGGTGCTATTTGAGCCGATGAATACCTGGATTAAAGGTATGTTCAGAGCAGCGGCCAAATGCAGGGGGCCCGTATCGGGTGTACAGATTACTTTATAATTTTTAAAAAAAGTTGCTGTCTCTTTTAATGTTCCGGATAGGGCGAGTACCTGCCGCTGAATCTCATCCGGTAGAACTTCAATGAGTCCATGGTCGTGTGGACCCGCTGCCAGTTCAAACTTTATACTCAATCCAGAAAATATATCAATTAATTTCAAAATGAGATCCACTGGTAATTTTTTATTTCCCGTCGCTCCTAACCAGAATAATAATTTATTTACCGGCAGCAGATCCTTCAGGGTAAAATAAAGACGGGGTCTTTCATATTCAGCATCCGGATCGAAATATCGCCATAAATCAACCTGGGCTGCTGCATAGTGAATTTGAGTGTTGCCATTTACCACATCGGTAAAAATTCGGTTGCTGTGCTGCCAATTAAAACCAACGGCATGTTTCCGGGTGATTAACCGGGCCAAAATTGCCTGTGAAATTGAAAAAGCATTAGGATTGCTGGAAGAGAAAACCACATCGTATTTTCTACTGCGCAGATTTTGTAACAAGGATAAATAACGCCAGGGTCTGGACAGTAGATAATTCTGATCATACGGAATCAACTCATGGATATCGGGATGCTGCTGGTAAATTTCCAGGAACCGGGAAGTCATCATTACATCGACTTGTATTTTCGGCATCCTGCGTTTGATAACCTGCACCAGAGATAAAATCAATATGGAATTACCCAGCCGGTTATCCAGTCGGAAAACCAGAACACGGTCGAAAGAATTCGAGTCTGCTGGAATCCGGTCCTTGGAATTTTGAGGGAAAAAAAACCTTAAAAAAAAGATGATGGATCTTTTTATAAACTTTTCAAATATTTTAGACATTGCTCCCGGCACCAGTCATTCATTCCAATAAGATCAAGGTGTGGAGATATCAGTTATAAAATTTTTGCCAGGTCACGGTGATATTTTTTAGTCTCTACATGCAGTACGCTTAAGTATTTGGCATTTTCGGCAATAATAATCAGGAACTCTTTGCGTTCGTGGATGCGCGTCATTATCACAATACCTTTGGCAAACTCAATGGTAATATCTTTGGTTATATCCAGTTTTAAGTCTTCACCAACTGAATCCAACTGTTTGATTAGAGTAGATAGTACCGGTGTCACCTCATTCATATTGTAACTGGAACCTGCCTTATCGCTGAACTTTGAGGCCAGGGGGAAACCTTCAGGATCAAAAACAGAAACAAGTATGACTCCGTTAATAGTTATCAAATGATCCAGAATGGTATAGATTTTAGCCATGGTCAGATCACGTTTTTGGGCCATTTCTGTCTTATGGGCAGGCTGCAATTCATCAACCCTGCGCATACCCTCCAGTAACAAACTCTGCCAGCCTTTTACAATTGTTTCTTTCGGAGCAGGTTTTCCCCGTTCACTGGAGAAATTTCCCCCTTCCCAGGTTAACATCTCATACAGGGCATTCTCTCCATCCAGATCCTCACATTCGGCATGCACCACATTCCCCTCATGGAAATAAATGCAGCCTTTATTATCGTCACGTATCACATAAAGAGCAGCAGTTATCCTGCCCAGGCAATTCATCTGAATCAGATCACTGAGATGAAAATCAGTGACTGTACCATGGAAACCTTTTTTTTCTTCAATACCTTCCAGAATGAGTTTCCGTAACTCATTTATTTCGAAAGGCTTTTCAATATATTTAAAGCAACCGCGGGCATTTGCTTCATCATGAACTTCCGAAGAACCATAAGCCGTCATGATAATTACTTTGGTCGCCGGGTAAAAGTCTTTAATCTTGACCAGCAGGTCCAGACCGGAGATTTCAGGCATGCGGATATCACTGATCACCAGTTGTACCGGCAATTGGGATAGCACCTCCAATGCTTTCTTACCGCTATGCACACAAATTAATTCATATCTGTCTTTATCTTTAGCCAGATGTTTGGAAATGGACCAGGTAAGATCATCTTCATCATCCACCACCAGAACACGTTTTCTTTCGTCGGTCATTTATGAACTCCTGTTTCTTCTATATTCATTATCGAGCCGGCCGGGAAGATTCTTTAGAATGAGTACCT
>CAYSHN010000053.1:6005-12302 GCA_964430815.1 uncultured Calditrichota bacterium
TGAGTACCTTAGTACCTGAGCAACTTCGTGTTTGAGTCTGATTGTTTTTCTGTTTCGTACTCTCCTTATCCACTCAGGTACTCAGGTACTAAGGTACTGTTTATCCCAGCAACCAATAAGTTAGAATCAATATCAGCGGTGACGAATAGATCAATCCATCAAAAATATCCAGCATCCCGCCCTGGCCTGGGAAAATTGCTGATGAATCCTTAACACCACCATTCCTTTTAAACCATGATTCTACCAGATCACCTATTTGGGTAATTATGCCCAGACTTATTCCAAAAACCAGGCTATTGATCAAACCTATCGGCAGAATACCTGTGTGATTGGCCAGTACAAAAATCAGTACGCTGCCGATAAATCCAAATATAGCACCTTCAATACTTTTATTAGGTGAAACTTTGACAAATAGTTTATGTCGCCCCAGCAGTGTCCCAAAGATATAAGCAAATGTATCCGCTACCCAAATTGAAACCAGTACCGTCATGGTAAATTTAAAACCGGCTGACGGTAATGAACGCCCGATGATGTCAGCATATGTTCTTAAATATAACAAACACCCTAAAAAGACAGGTATATATATAATACCCAGAATAGTGACTCCACAGTTGGTGCTGGCCTTCGTATCCTTCCTCCACATCTCCACAGCCAGGATCAGCATCAGGCCAAAGGCAAGGACCAGGCTACTAAACAGCCACCTGCCGCTTTGTATGCCAATCAAGATCAGTATACCGACCAGTATTCCAGTAATACTTTGCGGATGAATATTTTTATTCTGCTGTAAACGGTAAAATTCCCAGTGCCCGACTGTCGACACAATCAAGATAAATGCAAACCAGAACCAGCCACCCCGGTAGGTAAGATAAACGATCAATGGAATGCCTAATACTGCCACAGACGCTCGTTTCAAGAATTCTTTCATAAGAAGCTGCTTTCATTAAAGTTAATGAGTATCCATATCAATTCTCTACTAATCTATTATATTCTAAATTTACTGCTTTCTGAGGAAAAAGTTAGATTGCATTGTTGTCCGATCATCTGATTTATTCTTGGGCTAAATACTTGATTGCCCGATAACCAATATCTCTGCGATAGTGCATATTTTCAAACCAGATGCGTTGGACATTATCATAAACACGATTCCGGGTAGTCATAAAATCGACTCCACTCGCTACAATATTTAAAACCCGGCCACCACTGGTGAAATAATGATTATCCCTGAAGGTTGTTCCGGCATGAAAAATAAATATATCAGGATCAACCGCTTCTAATCCTTTGATCATTTTCCCTTTTTCATAAATATCAGGATATCCTCCTGAAGCCAGCACTACATCCAGTGCATAACCGGAATTTAGCTCAACTTCTTGTTGGTTCAGAGTACTATCGGTTGTCGCCAGTAATAACGGAACAAGATCCGATTTAAGCAAAGGCAAAACTACTTCCGTTTCTGGATCACCGAAGCGACAGTTGTATTCTAATACCTGTGGCCCCTCAGGTGTGATAATCAGTCCGACATAAAGCATACCTGTATACGTACACCCCTCTTTTTGCATAGCTCGTAGTGTAGGCCGAATTATAGTTTGTTCCACCTGCCGCAGCAAAGCAGCATCCGCCAGTGGTGCGGGAGCATAAGCTCCCATACCGCCAGTATTCTTCCCCTGATCATCGTCAAAAACCTTTTTATGATCCTGAGCCGATGATAATAACTTGTATGATACTCCATCAGTTAAAACAAAGATAGACACTTCTTCACCGCTTAAGAAATCTTCGATCACCACCTGGTCACCGGCATTACCAAAGATTTTACCTGAGATTATCTCCGTAATAGTTCGGATGGCTTCAGTTTGATCCTGGCAGATGATCACCCCCTTACCGGCAGCAAGTCCACTGGCTTTTATGACCACCGGATAATGCTGTTGTCCAGTCAGATACTCCCCGGCTGTTTCCGGATCGGTGAATACAGCGTATCTGGCCGAAGGGATACTATACCTCTGCATTAAATTCTTAGCAAAAACTTTACTGCCCTCAATCCGGGCAGCAGCTCTGGTCGGGCCGAATATTTTAAGTCCCTTTTCTCTGAATCGATCTACAATACCGCTTACCAGCGGATCTTCTGGTCCGACTATGGTCAGATCAATTCCATGATCCAAAGCAAATTTTAGCAGGGCATCAATATGATTGGCAGCTATAGGTACATTCTCTGCTAACTGGGCAATTCCAGGATTACCTGGGGCACAAAATATTTTTTTTACCAGAGGACTTTGAGCAATTTTCCAGACCAGGGTATGTTCTCGCCCACCACCACCGATGACCAATACTTTCATGCCACCCTCAAGATTTCTATTAAATGCTAGTCATTTGAAATTATGCATTTTAGATATAAATTACAATCATGGTCTTGCTTTTGCCTGACTTTATTTCCCGGTTTCAATTTTCATAGTCTGGTAATTCAGTTCGGAACCCATAGCGCTATGCGGAATGGAATAGACCAGTAACAGGATTACTGCTGCAGTTAAAATCCAGGCACGGCCAACCCGGCTCCCCCGTCCTTTCCAGAGTGCAATTAACCAAACTACCATTGCTAATAATAGCTTATTATCAGTTAAATCATATCCAAAGGGGATACCGGTCCAGAATTCACCAAAAGCAAATTTCTGGACGATCGGACCCAGTATCATTCCACCTATAAACAAGCAGAGCGTAACCCATAAAGCGAATTTATTCATTAGCTGGCCATTGACCAAGGCTTCCAGCCCTGCGGCATTGCTCAATAACATGGCTAAAAACATTAACAGAATATGCGGCAGTAGGATGGAGACAGGTACAGCTCCTTTAAAACGGGTTACCACACTATTGTTATCAGGAAGTACCGTAGTCTGATCCTGTTTGCTAATGAGAATAAAATACTCCATTTTCCCGGCAGGTGGTTGATGGGGTATACTTGCTGAATATTGTCCTCGATCTTCCTTCTTCATCAACATACCGGTCCAGGAAGCATCACTTTTAAACCGTCGATAAATCAACAGGGCAGTTACCGTTGAATCTGAGACAGATATCAAAACGGGTTGATTTCCTGTACCACCATGACTTCGATCAAAAGTATATTCGATTTGTATTCCCTGCCAGGATTTTTCACCTTTGAGTGGATAGGTTGGACTAGTTTTCCGCTGATAATAAGCAGCAGCCAGTGTGATCAACAGGGCCAGGAATAAGCGCAGTATCGCTTTGCTAGACATGATATATCTCCTCTAAACAGATAATAATATAAAAGGTAAAAGTACATAAGATAATTCCTTATAACCGGAACATAAATATCTCCGGGCTCACCACATTTTATTTTTCACTAACTGTCTTCTGATCTCTTTCCATAAAATTAAATAAGCCCGTCCGGCGGCTGATCTGGGGAAACGTGCCGGTACCGGTTCCCGGTAAACGCCCATTTTTTCAATCAGCGATATAAAGGGGATTTGGTTCTTTAACATACAGTTATATTTTTCTGTCATCACAATCAATAAATTCTGATGCATTTTTTTTGTATATTCCACCATCGAAAAAAACGCAAGTACTCTGTCGGCCGGAAATCCTTTTTTATCTAAAAAAGATAGTAGTTTATCAAAGGTTCGCTGGGCCAGGATGGTCGGAATAACCGGTATTATTAAATAATCAGCTGCATTAAATATATTCTCTGAAACCAGAGTGATATTTGGCGGACAGTCCAGAAAAATTAAATCATAATTATCCACCAGACTGTCCAGACTTTCCCGCAACCGCTTTTTTGAACGTTTTGCCTGCTCCAGTATTAGATCCAGATGGCGAAATGAAAAATCTGCGGGCAGTAAATCGAGATTTTGATAGTCCGTGGCTTTGATACCGGCCAGTAGTTTTTTACCCCCTTTGAGCAGAACCTTAAAACCGGATTTAACTTTAGGTTTGATGCGGAAATAAAATGAAGCCGAGCCCTGGGGATCCAGATCACATAGCAGGATCTTTTTTTCTTCCGCAGCAGCCAGATAGGACAAATTGACGGCAGTTGCGGTCTTCCCTACCCCACCTTTGACATTATAAACAGCAATGACTGTCATGACTTTTTAGTACCATGAAAGATCTCGCCCATCTGCCGTTGCCGCATGGGTTTGCAGAAATCAGCAAATTGTTCTCTGAATATCAGCTGTAAATCATTTTTTCGTTGTTGAATTTTGGTCATTAAGAAATTTAATGCTCTGATCAAATCCGGTATGCCCTTACCTCGCCGGGTTTGACTGTTTATAAAGGCTATCAAACGGTGTTGCTGGAGACGCAGGTCATTGTATTCACCCAAGGTGTCTTGTAACTCCCGTAATTTTTTAGCCAGATTCTTCACCGGTTTTAAATCAAATAGAGACTGAAAAAATTCCAGGACATAGCGTAATTTTTTACATTCGATTCTCACGCGGTGTAAATATTCATCTGGCAACACTGCTGGCAAGTTCTGATTAAATCTTAATATTTTTTCATATCGATTGAAAATTATCTGCTCAGCTACTGCTTGAATCTTGATGGAACTTCTGCCTGTTCTTCGTAATAGGCTGGATTTTTTTAGCGCTAGATTATTCCAGTATTTCTTAACCGTTCGATATTCTGCGGAGTTCAAATATTGTAATATTTTTTTCTGTTCCTTCTCCCGCCGGGTTTTAAGATCGTCAAAAAAGGGTATTATGACCCGGCGGTAACGCGGCGGCAGTACTTGCAGATAAACTGCTTGTTTGTGCAAAAAAATATCAAGATCACGTCGGGAATTGGTTAATTTTATCAAAAATGTAAAATCTATTTTTGCGCGCCGATAAATTGATTCATTCACAAATTCCTGTAAATTCCCAACCAAACTGCGGATACGCCGTATGGCAACCCGGAAATCGTGCAAAAATTCTGTATCAATATCTGTTTGTATACCCGTTTCATTAATACCTGAAATAGCTAGCTGTTGTTTTAGAATCATCTGGGTTGCCTGGTGGATATTATTTTCACCAGATAACGGACCAATTACTCTTGATGTGTACCGGCCCGGAATAATTCGTACTTTTTGCAGGGCCTGATAGTAAATATCCGAGTTGATTTGTTGACAGCCATTACTCTGTAACCATTCAATCAAATAATCAACCCATTTATTATAACCTTTTAAAGGCACCAGACAGAAAACTGGCCTAAGCCGTCTCAATATCCGAACACTGCTAACACTATTTCTTTCATAAAATCCATAACATACAGTTTTATCTTCCTGATTCAAAAATTTTAGCGATTGGGCATTTTTTTTAATTGCAATCACCGGAAGTAAAGCACGAAACTCGATTATGGAAAATAATTTATCTCGTAGTATACCTGGCGGTAAATCCTGCACAAATTTTGGTTCCTGATCATACCGGCAATTAACTTCAGTATAGCCAGGGCCGGTTTGCATTAAAAATAAATGTACTCCATCCCAGACCAGCATAAGCTGGTTCACATGCAAGCGCCAATCAAAACTGTCATAATATTTGACCACTCCACGCTTGGTGGCCATAAACTGCACGGAAAATTTCTGAGCTAAACGAAGGTAAAGTTCTTTGTGTTTCCAATCAGCTGGCAGTTCAAAATAGAATCGTGGTCCCATTCCGGATAATTTCCTTTTGCAGTTGAGATTGGATTAAGTTATTTTTTTACCTGGTTTTGATAAACTCAAGATCAAGAAATTACACTTTTCATGGAAATTTGCAAGTTGATTTTTAAACAGAGTCTGTCAGTAATATAAAAATATACTTTATATTTTTTTTGTTCATACGTTTATATAGTAAAAACTGGTCCTGATAAATGGATGAGACCGAATTCTATAACCTGGTATCAAGGTATCAGGATTCTATTACCAGGATTATCTATCGCCTGGTTCATTCCCAGGAGGACACCCGGGATTTAATGCAGGATGCTTTTATGCAACTGTGGAAACATCATCAGCAATTGGATAATCAGCGGGCAGCTTTTACCTACCTTTATCGCACCACTGTGAATCTGGCCATCGATTGGCTACGCCATAGAAAGTATCAGATATTGGATTCAGCTGCTGAGCTGGAACAACTAAATACCGGAATTCCTAAAGACTCGCGTGAACTATTCGAGGCTATCCTGGTTTGCGCCCAGCAATTAAAACCTAAACAGCAGGCGGTATTTATCTTAAAAGATATGGAAGGTTTTGAATTCGAAGAAATCGCTGTGCTGCTGAATACTCGACTGGCCAATCTGCGCAGTAATTTACATCTGGCCAGAAAGAAAATTAAAGAAACATTG
>CAYSHN010000054.1:0-12023 GCA_964430815.1 uncultured Calditrichota bacterium
ATGAACGGGTACCGACAGATTATCTTAATACATGCGGGAAAACATCAAAAGGTGGTTACGCATCAAAGGCTTTACCCTCATTACATCGAACCGCCCTTGCTATCTACAAGGAATTAAAATTAAAAAACAAACTTGCCGAACTCAAATAGGTGATTGACGTGTCCGAAGAACAGAAAAGATTAAAAACTTGTAATTGTGTACCAAAAAATGCTTTGAATGAAATTAAACATATTTTTGATTCAATTGATCATATTAATGACATGAATTATATAATGGGTATTGTCTTTTCTTTTAATGAATCCCAATCTATTACAGAAAATCTTGGTAACACAGAAAATTGGGAACATTTTGGTAAGGCTAATGCTTTAGATTATCAAAATAAGAAAGAAGAAGCAAAAAAAGAATTAATAATGTGGAAACAAACATTTAAAAAAGATATCCTTGATAAATTAGAAGAAAATCAATGTGATTAGGTGATTCCCACGTCCGAAGAAAAGAAAAAATTAAGTCAATGTTGGTATATTGGGAGAAACTTCCAGAATAGAGCCCAAAATATATTCACGAAAGCCAAATTAATACAAGATGAAGAAGTAGATAAAGAGCAATATTGGAAGTTAATTAATGACGACTTAGAAAGTTTAAAAAAGGTTTTTAAAGAATCTGATGAATGTACAGATTTAGAACCTCTCAAACATCGAATAAATGACCTAATAAAATCAGTTGAATCAAAGGATTTAACCAAAACTAAAGAAAACGCATTATTAATAAAAATGTTCTAAAGGTGATAGCCGTGAGTGAAAAACCTACGGAGAAAATACCCGTATTGACCGAAGAAGGATGCCCCAATTGTAAAATCAATAAGGAAATCTGGGAAAAACGGGGTTTGACCGATAAATTTGATTTTATTGATTCCACAAGTGAAAAAGGAAAACAACTCATTGAACAACATGCAATTGAAGAATATCCATCCTATATTATAGATGATATGGTTTGTACTCTTCAAGGGGACCCAAATAATCCTTATTTCTCATGCGAATTAGATATAATTCCCGAAGAAATCGGATTGAAAAGCAAAAGAGAGAAAAAATAATGGGAGACCAACGGGATTTATTCAAGGCAGCACACGATATTGCTTTGCAATTAAAGAAGAAAACACCAGTCGATAAAACAATACAAGATTTGGAATATGATATTGTCAAAGAAGTAGTCCAAGAACATATCGGTAAACGTATGGTTCTCACTGATGATTTTATTGATTCCATGAAAGAAAAAGATTTTACTGAAAATATAATTCAATGTGCTGATATTCCGGGTAAATTAAATACATGTATCCGTTCCCAAGTTAAGAAATTTTATAAAAAGAAATTTAGTGAAGAATAATGAGCCAAGAAGAACAAAAGAAATCCGATTTGACCTATAAACTCACAGAAAATTGTGCTTTGGAATTCGATGAACTGGGAAATTTCACCATAAAAGGCGATTGTAATAATGTGAATATTGAAGCAATTGAATTAGAAGTATTTCACAAGACAAAAAGGATTAATGAAGAAAATGCCGATTGATCATTATGATTCAAAAATAATCGAACTTATTTTCAAGAATAACCAATGCTCATCAACTCAATTAGCAAAACTTATTTTCAAATGCAAAAATCGATATGATATAATCAATAATAATTCATTCATCAATTATCGATTAAAGAAACTCACAAAATCAGAAATATTATTATTTTCAAACGGAATTTATACATTAAATAAAGATAAGATTCTTCAAGGTAATTCAAAAATGATTATTGGAGATAAGGAACTCGATTTTGGAAATACTATCGTTATCTTTTTAAATGATGACGATTATATTATTCATTTTCTTGATGAATAAATGTATAAAACTATTTTTAACCAGATTTTAAATAGGATTTTTGCGGTAATGTAATTATCCAATAAAAAAATCAAATAAAAGGATAAAAATAAAAAATCGTGATAAATATGACTGGTAGACAAGTCAAAGCTTTAGGTCAAAAATGGGTATTAAACCTTGCAAATAAAGGTCAAATAAGAAAAGCTCCGGGAACAAATAAAACCGCAACATGTGTTAGAGGAAAATTATTAGACAAGAAATTTGAGGCATCTCTTATCGGAAAGCCAAAACAAAGATTAGCGGCTGCAGCAACAGCTTGTGGAACAACCAAAGGAGCCTATTTAGAAAAGAAAAAGAAAAAAACAACTAAGAAATAAATAATCTCTAATTTTTTAATTTTTTCAATCATTCCCGTACGGGAATCAACCGAATAGGTCGAATCGTAATGGCTCTCAAAACCGCATTAAAAACCTCACTATTTAAGAAAATTGATGGTCGGGTCCTGATTGTTGAATACCTCACCATGGTTTTCACGGTACTATCCCAGATTGATACATCGGATTGGTCCGCAAAAAATTGGACTTTGTTCTTTGGTGTTTCAATTGTTCCAGTAATTGCCGTATTGTTCAATATTCCGACTGGGTCCAATATAGCATTCTTTAGCGGCATATTCAAGAAGTTTATAGACGTTATTTTCTCCAAAGATCTCACCAATGAACAGAAGCTCAAGATACTCGAAAATGAGATTATCATTGATGTCAATGAATGGAATAAGATTAATGAACAAGCGAAATTAGAAGTAAATAACAATACAACAAATACTCCTCCAATTGCTAAACCGGTAACATCAACTACCGAACCAAAATAAAGCAAAAATTTAATTCCTTTTTTTTCGCAATGTAAATTATGTCGCAATATAACCTACCAAAAACGAATCTAAATGATACAGATATAGAAAAGATTAAGAAATTATTTGGAACAACCAAATGCGATGCAAAAGAACGAATACCAGTAGTAAATGATTATCTGGTATCAGAATCAGAACTTAAACATCTCAAATGGAAAGATTACAAAACACCAGTAATGAAAATGATTTTTGAAGGAGATTGTGTTTTCTGTTCAAACGACTTAAAAGAAGATGAATTAAAGACATTTCTTGAAGTTAAAAAGAAATGGTGGTCCGAATTCCAAGATTATAAACGGAAATTAAATGAAAAACTCAATATCGATGCGGACCGACCTTTGACATGGCAAGCTTTGAATAAAGAATTATTCGCAAGTAGTTCAAATATAGACCCGTTTAATCCCAATAATCTATTCAATTTTGATGTTCGATATATTGCTGCCGTTATTCACCATTATTTTCCCCCAGATTTACTTCAATATGACAATCAGTTTTATTTTAAATATCCGTTTCATCTACGGGGTTTGGTTTATTTCTTCTATTCACAAAAAATCTGTGTGCCAGTCGAGCTTGTACCAAATACCGATATTCCAGAATCTATTAAACTTCTTAAAGATCATAAAGAATTTTTCGATGCCGTTGATAAATTAGAAATATTGAATAAAAAACTAACTAAAGAACAATATAAAAAGGTAAAACAACTTCAAACACAAAAAGAATTATCACCCGAAGAAGAAACGGAATTAAAGAAACTGGAAAATGAAGGTCTAAACGATGCTGAAAAAGAAGAAAAAATGAGATTAAAAGAGGTTACCAAACAATACTGGCACAAATATTATATATTAAAATACATCGATAAAAACAGAAAAGCGGATACTACCCATCTCCAAATATTAATTGAAAAAGCCCGATATGCGGGTCTAATACCATATGAACAAGTTATGGATTATCGGACCCCAGCGGGAATCGAACCCGATTTTATCGATTATCAACGTAGAAAGACTGAAAAAGAGGAAAAATTTACACCATCGTTTAAAGTTTCAATCGAATTAGAGGATAAATTTAAGCCGACCATAGAAGCCCCATTAATCGTAGTTGTTTCTGAAAAAAAGGATTATGATTATGTATTGGAACAATTGGCACGGGATTTTAAAATCGCTTTCTTATCGGGAAGCGGACAGCAATCCATAACTAATGCCTATGATACCTATAATTATATCAAAAAATATTCCGAATTAGGCATTGTATTAGTAGTTTCCGATTTTGACAAAGGCGGATATTCCATTACTAGTTCATTTGGGAGAAAACTTCAATATTACAGTTCCAATGATACTGATGCAAAGAAACCATCAATAATTATTCATCAATTTTTATTGGATGATGAAACGATAAATGACATTGTTAAAATCGCAAGTGTATTAGAATTACCCCCATTTGGAGAAAGGACCATAACGGGTGAAAAACACGCAACATTACAGCTCGAATCATTGGTATTTTTACTCCATCCAAAAGTCAAGGAAATTGCCGATTTAAAAGATAAATATAATAATATTTTCACAATTTATGATATATTTACTTCTAAATTAAAGAAATTGATACCAGTCGCAGAATTTGATATAGAGTCAAATTTAACAAAAGATGTTTATCTTATTGAAAGTCCACTTATTGAAACTACAAAATTTAAACAACTGTCAGGACTTGCAATATCATCAGTCAAAGATACATTGCTTAATATCATGCAAAAGACTTTCCCAACTAAGAAAACAGATATATTAAAAGAAATTGAAATTACTAATTTAACTACCCTTGATGATTATCTAAATGCTATGGAAAAGCATGTTAAAAGTATGGAATCATATAAATTACTTCAAGATGCCGCCAATAGTCCACTTTTTACGTTAAGTCCACCAAAGGTTATTGCTACAGATAACGATAAATGGTTTTCACCAGAAATGAAAGAGAATTTAGCAAAGTTATACCAATTAAAAGCAAAAGATGGTGAATTGAAAGATATCCAAACCCAAAAGTATATTGAAATGTTGGATTTAAAAATGGATAATATTCCAATAACTGAAGAAGAAACTAATAAAGCTTATAAAGATTACCAAAGAATAACCCAGAATCTTAATCAGATTGGTAAAACCTATGAAGAATTGGGAAAGAAGTATTTTAAATCAAAAGAAAAAGCGGAATAAAATCTTGCCATGGCAAAATCCAATCTTGCCATGTCAAAAATAATCTTGCCATGGCAGAAATTATTTATTAATTATCTTTTTTAATTGTTCTCTTATGACTGAAAACCGGTTTGAATATAGTATTTCATGATAAGATATTCCCGAATCGGCTGCTAAACCAATATATTTATCTTTAACCTGATATTGATTATCCCGATACATTAAACAATATTCACATCCACAAAGCGAATCATTCACCATATTATTGATAAATCCTTTAACATTCAAACAATTTTTAACGCATGTTTGATATGCTTTTTCGCATTCGATGAATCCCAGTTCAGTCGGGATTCCCAAACAATAAATATCGGCATTTCTTAATACATCCCCCAGAAAGAACAATCGTTCTTGGTATTCATCGAGTAATTCCATGGTTTCATCATGTCCCGTTATCAATCGCTTAACCCGTTGTCGTAATGTCAAGATTTTAGCAACGGTACTCTCAAGGGCATTCGGCATGTAGAGAAGATTAATCGAATTACAATTGGGGGGATAATCAATTACAATATTCTCAATCGATAACCGATAATCATAAATAGAATATGCTAACTGAGTCATGACGATAAAATCTTGAGCAATCATCGGTGCAACGTCTTTAAATCCATTGAATCCGAGTGCCTTGAGAATTTTCATGATATTATCGGTCACTTCATTATGCAAAGTGCCATATTCCACATTTAATTCATTCTTTTTGATAATATCTACATGATTTTGTTGCTGGTCGATTGAAATTACGCATGATTTAGGCAATATAGAAGCAAGAGCGACTGCTAAGGTGGATTTACCGACCCCACCTTTTCCCAAAAAAATATGTGCTTTCATTTGAATTTTTCACTCCCTGGCATCGGGTACTCGGATATATGTTTTTACATGTTTTTTTATCGTTACAAGCTTATTTCCTTCAATGATGGTAAAATTAAACTCGACTTTATCCCCGTCCTTTAAACCCAAAAAAGTCCGAATTCCTTCGGGAAAATAAACCTTATACTGATCTAATTTTTTGACAAACACATTGGATAATCTCGTACGAAGGTATTTAAAATCATTCAATGGCGTATTTAAAACAATACCTTTTAGGTGAACATTATGGGTTTCTTCTATCCTATCTACAATATTCCTCCCTCACTTATCGATAACATTATTGATAAGTGCGATCAAATTGTAGCGAAATATTGGACGGACGAAAAGAGTCGAGCTAATGTAACTTATCGACCCTTGCGTCCTAATGAAATAAATATCGCCTTTACTCCCGCAACACGGGTCTATGATACTACAAAGACCGTTGTTGGTTACGAGAGGATATTAGGTGCAGCCGCTGATATAATCGTTCCTACGGGAAGTATGTATGCTATTTTTGGATGGCTTGTCATTGATGACCCCACCAGTTCAATCGGATTCGATGCCGTTGGACAAATTTTAGTGGATACCGTCATCAGAAATGAAATTGCACTTATGCCAATCAATGTCCAACCCGGCAATGTTATGCTCACATTGGAACAAACCATTGTAGCAGAACAAAATCAAAGCTTAGCAATTCAATTCAAATCACCAGTAAACGCAGTCGCTCACGCAATTGTGTATCCCATTGGAGTCAGAATCGGACCGAAAAATCAATTGGATGTATCTTAAACGTAATTTGTTTTTGATAATCATCCTTTGAGGAGATGGAATTAAAATGAACAATCTGTACAGACTAACGGGATTACCCCCTTGCAAAACGGGTGACATCGTTAAAATTGGAAAATTATACTTCGTAGTAAAGCAAATGGAATCGCTATATTATGAATTTAGGCGATTTACTGGAACTACCGAGATTGGATTTTCCACAGAACGAGTACCCGTTCCCGATTTAGTGCCACCAGCAAATAAAATCTATTATATCAGTGGGTTCGGCATACAAGGGTTAATGCGGGTCCAATTGGTTTACCAATCGGGAAATCCACGTAACACGGTCGGAGCCAGAGGAGTTCAGCGTTTAGATTGGGTCCAAGCCCCTTATGACATGCCATTTCAAACACCTTTTGCAATCGTAATTGGAGATACATTAGAAGTTGATGTATTACCTAATGTTCCTTTGCTGAAAGGTGCAATTTGGTTTTACGGACATAAATTAGCAATAGTACCATATAACCCTGCTCAAGGGGAACCTATTGTACAACTCGAAGATGTACGGGAGATGTAAAACATGCCAGATGCAATGAATATTATAATGAATCAAATTAATCCAGAAGGTACAATAACACCAGACATTCAAAGTAACATGGAAATGTATGCTGCGATTGTCCAACAATTGACCGCTGATGAAATAGTTGGGGATGCAAATATAAATGGAACCCCAATTTTTATAGTAGCTGTCCCTGCTGGTCATAAACTTATTCTGATTGATTTAAGTTTAAACACAAAAGTAGCAGCCAGTACCGTGGTTACCGTTCAATCCAATATAGCGGGTGTTGGGGGTGTTGAAACTTGGCTGGTAGTCGCCGATGCAGCTGGTCCCGGTCCATTACAATACTATCCAAGGGGTCCAGTAGTCGCATATATCGACAACTCAATTGGTGTAGCACCAGTATATCTTGTAATTTATGCACCCCAAACACGAGCTGGACTAGCAACAAATAACGCTGTAACACAATTCTGGTCTGGAACCATACGATATATAATAATTTAAACCATTTTTTTATTTTTTATGAATTGTAAGGAAGGTAAGTGCATGTGGAACGAAGAACAACTCTCAAAATTCCTGAAATACCGAGTCCCCCAAGAAGTCTTGGAGAATATCTTTCACACTCAAATACAGAATGCAAAGATAAAATCGGATATGTTATTAAAAATGGCAACCGATTTGAAAAAGAAAACTACATAAATCCGTTTACTATTACTTTTGAAATTTTATCCCATTGGGTTGATAATGGGTATGGTCAACCCGATTTTATTAATTGGATTAAATATGAGAATCCTTACTATAATCTGGTTTTTGATTCATGCGTAATCTGGGTTAGTTGGACCATTAAAAACGATTATCAAGCCAATTTGTTACATCCATTTTTTGTTTCATCAAATGGACCAGAATTTTGTGGAATTCGATTCGTGGAATCAAATACCCACCAAAATATCTATTTTCAGCCATTTCCATTAAAGATTGATTTCCCAGAATTTCTTATCCCCCAAATTACGAATGCAAATTATATTATGAATAGTTATGCAACATTTGGTGGTGGTGTATTACTCCCAATTTTTGGGTTATTCCTCAAAATGATTTATTCATTTATTCACGCAACTACTAAACCCATTAATTATTTACACCAGCCATGTGTTATCCGGGATGGTCAAGGCATTACCATAGAATATTTCAATATTGGATTACCACAAGCTGCCTTAGTTCCTCCACCAGTTGAGGATGTTACTTTTCATGTGACTATGCAAGGGCATTATGAAATTAATAAAGAGAGGATTTAAATGGAAAATATACAAGATATTTTAAACAAATTAAAAAATCAAATGATTCCCCAACCAAAAGTTGAAAAAGAAATAATCCAACAACAACCGAGTGAACAACAACAAGTTGAAACAAAGGTCATTGAATTCACCCCTAAATATATGAAGAATGGAAAACCAATGACCGAAGAACAATTTGAAACCCCTTTTGCTCATGATATTGTCTATTCAGTAGATAATATAGCAGGTTTTACGTTAGCAGCACCATTTCAAAATAATTATTTCGTGTATGAGGACCCCATGCACAATCTCTATTTAGATGAAATCTGGTACCTAACCGATCAAAATTACCAAGATTGGTTTGAATATGGGGGTCCCATTAATGCCAATGATTTCGGATTTAGGTTTATTCGTGATGGTGTTAATCTGGTCCCTAATATGGAACCAGCAACATTTGTCAATAAGAACAATCCCGTTGAACGATATTTGCATAGAGCGGATAATTGGATTCAAGTACTGGACCATCCCATGAAAATTGAATTCGGCAATAAAGTTGATTTGGAATATTATAATCAAGTGCCGGTTGTCGGCATGAATCCATTACGGGTCACATTTGTATTATTAATTAAAGGGCATTATGAAAAAGCATACATAAAATAAGAAGGCAAATAAATTGGTAGAGGAATTCTTTAAATCATTTGATATCATGGCATTGATGACGAGAATAAGTAATCTTGAAAAGCGAATGAATGTAGTTGAGCCAGTTTCCAATAATGCCAATACCTTATCCAATCAGAACTATAGCGATATACTTAGTATTGTTAATGATTTACGAAATAAACAAAGTTCCATTAATGATATCATCGGTAATCTCCAAAACCAAAATAATGCGATTAACCAAATTTTGGGAGATTTAAGCCAGAAAACCGATATTCTCAACAAACAAGGTCAAGACATTCAAACCGCTTATAGCCAAGCCGTATTAGCTATCAATAAGGCACAAGAATCTTTGGACCAAGCCCAAGATTCATTGCAACAATCCATAGAATCAAACCAATTAGCTGGCTTGGCAAAAACCCAAGCGGTCGATGCCTATAACCAAGCTCAAAGTGCGTTCAATAAAGCTCAAGAAGTAGCAATAGCATCATGGAATCAATTTACCACCAGTCTAACGGGCATCAAACAAACGGCTGATGTATTAAAAACCGATTTAACCAATATTGCAAATACACTTAATGCCAATTTGACTAATATTGGATATCAGTTTTCCGAAGCGGGAAGGGAAGTCTCGGCACTTAGTGGATTATCGCCGGTTTGGGACCCCATACAATATACCAAAGACATTACCGATGCCTTAACGTATTTGAAAAATGCCGGTAACGGATTGAATTCCATGTTTGGACAAATTCAAACCCAATTTAATGATATTAAGGCAAAATTGCCAAATATAACAATTCCATAGTGAAAAAAATGGTCGAAAATATTACAAATATCCTGTTAGAGCCATATTCCAACTTGGATATATCCAAATGGAACGATAGGGATTGGCAAAGATTTAATATATTTACTGATATTGCCAAAGTGGTAGTTTTTGGGATTAGTGCATTTGGGGGAATTCTGGAATTTATTAAAATCATCAATAAAGAGAAATCAGAACAACAAAAAGAAGCAACTAAGCAATTTGAAGAAGCAATTTGGGGTAAAAAATAAGGTGATGAAATATGAATATATGGGATTTAACACTATTAGGCAATCCAAAAAGTGAATTATTGCCGTTAATATTTGTTTCTGCGTCAAATTACGGACCATTAGGAACATATATGCTATTAAGAAGCGGATTGGATGATAACGCACGAATCGGAATCCGATACCCAACTACCGCTCAAAATAAATGGTTTACATCATGGAGAAAGAAACCTGATGTTCGGTATATTCGATTTAGTATAGTAGTCGCATGGGATACTCCACCAGCGGGAGTCGGTCCTTATACTTTTGGTGCAAGTTATATGCACCATCAAGACGGCGAAGAATGTGACCCCGATATCGGACCCGGCACGAATTGGCAATATTGGAAAAACGGGTTTGATGTACAAGTACCAGCCCCAAATCCATTAGTCCAACAAACACTGATCTATGATATGCAGATTACCAGAGGTCCGGGATTTACGACATTACCCAATGAACTGGTCATGTTTCAATTGAACGAAAATTTGGCAGCTGCGGGTGCGGATTTACGGGTCTATGGAATCAGTGCCGAAATAATTTAAAATCATAAAATAATAGGTGAAAAATAAAATGCCAGTAAATAATTTTGAACTACAAACGCTTGTCCAACAACTCATCGAGGGTAAAGTTGGATGGCATATGTCCGTGATCGACTTTTGGAATCCAATCCCTAATTTACCCGTTGGTCCTGTGATTGGAAACCGATATATTGCATCAGCAAGTGGTAACGGATGGCTCAACGGGGATATATATGAATGGGAAGGCACTACATGGAATCGGGAACCAACCAATGTGGGTGATCAAGTCTATAATAATGCGACTAATAAGCCATTGCAGAAAGTCAATGCGACTACGTGGGTTACTGATGAATCCACCAATGCCCTTCTCAATGCTCATTTAGCTATTGTGGCGGGAAACCCCCATGGGGTTGGCTCACGAATACTCAGTGACATGCCGTGCTGGAATACATCCCAACCGGTAATCATATTTCCAGCAATTGGTCCAACAAGCCCTATCCCAATGCCGTTTAAAAATGATGGCATGGGTTCTCCGGGTGTTTGGGGACTTGGATTTGTGAATGGGGCACTCATGGAGGCATTCGCTATCTTTGAATTACCTTCGGGTTATAGAGAAGGGACTAATATCCATATCTGCGTAAATTTTGGTAAATTAGATGGCAATGCGGGTATTGTTGAACTTGGGTGCGAATATACTTTTGCGGACCATGTTGCACCAAATAACGTATTTCCACCGACTTTAGTTGTTCCATTCCCGGTCAATGTAGTTGGGATTGGACCTTTTCAGCATGTTATGTTTGATATTTGCCAAATACCAGCAATCCCACCACCAATAAATAGTCCGAAGGTCGGTAGTGTTATTATGCTGCGATTCTATAGAAATGGGGCATTACCAAGCGATACCTATGCCAGTCCAATTGTCTTATTAAGCGGGAGTGCCAGATTTTATGTTGATACCATTGGTCAATCTGGTCCTTATACAAAATAGGTGAGATAATATGAATATGGATAAATATTGGAAAGATTATAAAGAAGCGGCATTAAAAAAGAAAACTACCAAGCCAGTCGAAAAAAAGACTGCACCAAAAGAAATTCCTAAACCCAAATAATTAATTCTTTTTTTTTATTTCCAAAAAATAGATCGCATCAGGTGCGAAATGCCTAGCTACTCAAAACAAACTACTTTTTGGCAAAGATAAATATATCTATCTCGCCGACAATATCGTTTTAGGAATTATTGGCATTTGACCCTACTTTTTTGATCGAATTTTCGATTTGCACAAAAGTGGTCAATTTACAATATGACATTATCAATAAAAAAACGGGGATAATGGAATCAATGGGCGGTAA
>CAYSHN010000055.1:0-8870 GCA_964430815.1 uncultured Calditrichota bacterium
AATAGGTCAGATGGTTCAATCGCTCAACCAGTTATCCACTCAATTAGTGGATTTAATCAACGAGCGCAGTGCTCATGAAGGTTTGATCATGATCGGCGAATTTGCCTCATACATCATTCATGACCTGAAGAATCCTTTGACCGGAATTCACTTGCTGGCCGATGGACTGAATCGACGGTTAGATGAAAACAGTCCCTTACGTAAATACAGTGAAGAAATCCTCTCGGCTTCTCAAAAGGTTGAAGTCTTTGTGCGCCGGACGTTGGATATGGCTAAAGCAACAGAATTGAACAGAGAAGATATTGATGTCAATATCCTGGTCAATAAGGCGATTGACGAAGTCAGCAACCATGATTCAGTAATAAAAAATAGAAATTATGATCCTAATATACCTATATTTAAGGGTGACTATCGACTGTTATTCATGGCGGTAAAAAATCTCATTGTAAATGCGGTGGAAGCAACCAGGGAGAAGGGAGAAGTATCGGTCAGGACAGAATGGTCTGGTAAGATTTATATTATTGTCAGCGATTCCGGCTGCGGTATCCCCAAGGAAAAATTGCAGGCTATTTTCCGTCCGTTTTTTTCTATGAAAAACCAGGGGCATGGATTGGGCCTGGCTATGGTAAAACGGGCCGTTAACTTGCATGGCGGTGAAATCCAGGTTGATAGCCAACCGGGTGTCGGTTCCATCTTCAAAGTCGTTTTAACGGTTTAACGAGTATCAAGAGATAAGGTAGAATTATATGTATCGGGTTCTTATTGGTGATGATGACGAGACAATCCTCAAAGGTATCCGTTTTCATCTGCAGGAACAGGAGGGGCTCGAAATTGTAACCGCAGAAACCAAAGAAGAAGCTCTTAATTTTATTGAGACAGATGAATTCGATGCGGTGATTGTCGATTTGATGTTTCCCGAAGCGGATGATGGTTTAGCGGTGATCAAATGCGCCCGTAATCAGATGTACCGGCCGCTTATTCTGGCCATGACTGCATATGAGTCGGTGGAGAATGCGGTTGCCACCATACAGGCAGGTGCCGATGATTTTGCTGTCAAGGGATTTACTCTTGACGAATTGATGATCCGCGTTGAAAATCTGATTAAACGAAAGAAAGAACTCCAGCATCTGACCATTGAAAATGAAATATTGCGCCAGACCGTACGCCAGCAATTCAACGACTATCAGATAATCGGTCTATCCAAACAAATCAAGGAATTGATGGGCAAGGTCTTGAAGATCGCTGAGGATGCCTATGCAACCTGTTTAATCGAGGGAGAAAGTGGATCCGGCAAAGACCTGTTTGCCAGAACAATCCATATGCTGAGTAAAAGGAATTATGCCCCCTTTATACCAATCAATTGTGCTGCTATTCCGGATAATCTCATTGAAAGCGAATTGTTCGGGCATGAGCGGGGATCTTTCACCGGAGCCTATGCTAGCCGGCAGGGAAAATTCGAACAGGCCCATGAAGGTGTTCTGTTCCTGGATGAAATAAGTGAACTGCCCATGCCCCTGCAAGGGGTGTTGCTGCGGGCACTGGAAGAAAAAGAAATTTATCGGATCGGCGGTAAACGTCCCATTCGGGTTAATGTCATGATCCTGGCTGCCTCGAACCGGGATATCGAACAACTCGTTCATCGCAACAGATTCCGGGAAGACCTTTTTTTCCGGTTGAACGTTATTAAGATCACCATTCCGCCTCTGCGCGAACACCCGGAAGATATTGAACCACTGGCTTTATTTTTTCTCGAAAAATTCAATACCCAGCGCAATAAACAACTGGTGCTTTCTAATCCGGCTCTGACCCAGTTGAAAAATTATACTTTTCCCGGAAATGTCCGTGAATTAAGAAATATAATCGAGGATGCCTTCGTATTCTGTACCGGGAATATAATACATTCATCCGATTTACGCTTCAAACAGCATCGCAAGTTTCATAACCGGAATGCACGTACAACCGGAAACAGGGAAATAGATTCAATCTTACAGGTTAAATATCAAAACGCTAATGACGAATTCGACAAAATATACTTCACCGAACTGCTTAATAAAAATAATTGGAATATGAAAAAGACCGCCGAGGATGCGGGAATCAGCAGAGAATGGTTATGCAGAAAACTAAAACAACTGTCCATAACCAATAAATAACCTGTAAACCCTGGTAATCATAATTACTCCGGTATGCAATACCATCGGTTACTGATCTGCCATGCCGGCGCTCTGGGCGATTTCATTCTTACCTGGCCGGCTCTGCTTGGCTTAAAACACCATCCTAAAAATTTTGAGTTGCTGGTCATCGGCCGGAGACAATTCCTGGATTTGGCAATTAAATATGGTGTCATTGATCGCGGCTTTGATCTGGAATCCCGGGAAATGATGGATTTTTTTCAGGGTTTTAAAATACCCGAAATCCTGGGGGAACCTGCTGGGGCAGTGCTGTGGTTAAGAAATGCAGGTAAGATAAAAGAACTTTTAACACCCATTTGCACCTTCCCCATCATCTGTATTGATCCCTTTCCTGCAATCAATATGCACCTGAGTCATTATTATTGTTTGGAATTACGCCGGTACTTTTCCATACCATATCCTGAAAATATAACCAATATCCTGCCGGAATTAGAGCAAGACCAGCAGCGGGCTCAATATGTGGTCATCCATCCGGGGAGCGGCAGTTCTTCAAAAAATTTTTCTACTGGTTTTTATCTGCAGATCAGATCAATTCTGCATTCATACGGGCTTAAAAAAATTAACTTCATTCTCGGTCCGGCAGAAAGTAATGATCTCGATAATTCTTTCCCGGGAGCAGAGATCATCAGGCCGCGGAATGTACTGGACTTGTCGGAGCAGCTGGAACAGGCATTTTTATTCGTGGGTAATGATTCTGGTGTGAGCCATCTGGCAGGCTTCCTGGGAATACCGACAGTGGTATTCTACCGGTCAACCGATCCAAACATTTGGGGGGTCCGTGGTAGAAGGGTATGGTATATCCAGTCACAGCAAGAAGAGAAAGCCAAGCAACTTTTTAATACTTTACTGGATAAATCAAATTTTAACTCACGGGAATTCTAACTCAATGACCCGGAACGCTAGCGGAATATAGATCAATTATATTACTCTCAGCGAAATCTAATAACAAATTCAGGAAATATGTTTTAATAAGAAATTCTTTTAAATATTCCTTATATTTTTGATAGGTTATGATATGCTAAGATTAACTTTCAGGGGCAGGGAGTAATAAAAATGTTTTCAATAATCCTTCTGGCCATTACTAGTTATTTGCTGGGTTCAATACCGACCGCTACTATTGCGGGCAAGGTCTTAAAAAACATCGATATACGCCAGTACGGCAGTGGTAACGCTGGCGCAACTAATGTTTTCCGGGTACTCGGTTGGCGGGCCGGTCTGCTTGTTTTGATAATCGATATCCTTAAAGGTTTTTTAGCCGCCTGGCTACTTATCCGCTTGTTTCCACAGTTATGGTCCGATACGGACTCCCGTATCTATTGGCAAATCATGGCTGGTATAATCGCAATTCTTGGTCATATCTGGACAATTTTCGCTGGATTCCGTGGAGGGAAAGGGGTAGGTACAGCTGCAGGAGTTTTTCTGGGACTTCAACCCTTACCTGTTTTACTTTGTCTGATAATTTTTATTTTCATTGTAGCTAAAACCCGTTATGTTTCCCTTGGTTCTATAATCAGTGCCAGTTTACTGCCATTTATTTTGCTGGGTAACAAATTCCTCTTGCATCTGGACATTCCTGTTGCTATGCTCATCCTGAGTATCTTATTAGCCCTGTTGATTATTTTCACCCATCGCCAGAATATTAAACGACTGATCCAGGGTAATGAAAATAAAATAACGTTCAGTAAAAAAGAGAGTACTAGGTGAAGGTTACTATACTGGGTGCCGGGAGCTGGGGTACCAGCCTGGCCCTGATCCTCAACCAGAATCACCATCAGGTGACTTGCTGGTCGTACGAAAAAGAGGATATTGATAATATTAAAAATACTGGTCAGAATAAACGGTTTCTGCCTGGTGTAGACATCCCTTTATCGATTACCTTTTCTAATTCGCTGGACGATAGTTTAATCCGTGCTGAGGTTATTGTTGTCGCCGTACCTTCCCAGGTAATTCGTCCCGTTTTAGAACAAATCCGGCATAAAATCTCAGCTAAAACAATCTGGGTAAGTGTAGCAAAAGGGATCGAGAAAAAATACTTACTGCGAGTGTCGGAAGTTTTACAGCAGGTGGGTGGTATTCCGAACAATATGATTGCTGTACTATCCGGACCAAGTCATGCTGAAGAAGTCAGTAGAAATATACCCACCGCAGTGGTTGCCGCCAGTAGTGCGGAAAATGTAGCCATGCTGGTTCAAAACATGTTCAGCACACCTAATTTTCGTGTTTATGCCAATTTCGATGTTATTGGAGTCGAACTTGGTGGTGCTTTAAAAAACATCATTGCTCTGGCTGCCGGTATCTGTGATGGTGCCGGATTTGGTGATAATACCAAAGCAGCATTAATGACCCGCGGATTGGTCGAAATAACGCGCCTGGGGATTAAATGTGGAGCAAATGCGGATACTTTTGCAGGTTTATCCGGGATGGGGGATCTGATCGTAACATGCATGAGCCGGCATTCCCGGAACCGATTCGTAGGTGAAGAAATTGGTAAAGGACGCAAATTAACAGATATATTGAAAGACATGGTAATGGTGGCCGAAGGAGTTTATACCACCGCTTCTGCTTATGAACTCGCTCAGCATAAAAAGGTTGAGATGCCCATCACTGAACAGGTATACAAAACATTATATGCAAATAAAGCACCCCTCAAAGCTGTGCAGGAATTAATGACCCGTGAATCAAGAATTGAAAACAGGGGTTAATTAATTGAGGAGAACGTCATGATTAAATCCATACTTTTGGCCGTCGACGGATCTGTTTATACTGATGCAGTTATCACTTATGGGTTGGATCTGGCCCAGAAGTTAAAAGCACATATCCGTGCCCATAGTATTGTAGATGTACGCATCTATGATTGGGTTTTAAACACTGGTGCCGAAGGATATATGCCGGTCATTCCATCCAATATGTTTCATGAAGAATCACATAAATTTCATAATGAGCGTGCAGATACTTTACTCAACAAAGTAGGGGAACGAATACATAAAGCAGGACTTAGTTTCGACAGTGGAAAATTAGAAGGTTCACCTGTTGAATTAATCTGTGAATTGGCCAGGCAAGTTGATCTGGTAATCATGGGCGCACGAGGTGATTACGCACGTTGGGGTGATCGCTTACTCGGCGCGACTGTAGAACCGGTATCACGCCAGATACAAACCCCTTTAATGATTGTGGACAAATCCGATTTGCCGTTTAAAACTCTTACCTGCGCTTACGACCGTAGTGAATCAGCCACCCAGGCACTCAAATTATCCGCTTATCTGGCACAAGAATTGAAATTACCATTGGAAGTAGTCTCCGTGCATGATGATGAACTCGAACGCGCAATTATTTTGAGTGAAGCCAGAAAATACTTGCAGCCATATCAAATCACCATGAATCTTCGACCGGAAAGCGGTGATCCGGCCACCATTCTTATACAGGTTACTGAAAAAAGTCCGCAACCGACGGCACTTTTAATGGGTAGTTATGGACATTCTCGTATCCGCGAAGCTATCATTGGTAGTACAACGGTGCAGGTAATGCGTAAAGCAGTGAAACCGATCATACTGACTAAATAACATTACCGACTCTCCAATCCTAACCTACCATGTCAGCAAAACTCATCATCCTTACACCAACGGGTGCCACTATTTGTCGGTAGCAGAGATGACATCGATATGTTGGAAAGATTTCTGCAAAAATCAGATATTAAACATTAAGGCAGGCAGTGACGGTGGTTTAAGAATCCCTTGAATCCAATAAGGCTAATCGCTAAATTAAAATACTAAAAAATATTCAATTACAATTCCGGTAATAAGACAGCAAGGTGGACCATACATGGCGGAAAATATCTATATCAAGGATGTAGCGCATTACGAAAATCAGGAAGTAACACTGCATGGCTGGCTATATAATAAACGATCCAGCGGCAAATTAAGATTTTTATTGATGCGGGATGGAACAGAAACTATTCAGTGTGTCGTGTTTCAGGGGGATGTTTCTGAAGCCTCGTTTCAAAATGCCGATTTAATTCAGCAGGAAAGTTCCTGTCGCATTACCGGCATTGTGAAAAAGGATACCCGTTCACCGATCGGATATGAAATACAGGTTAAATCTTTAGAGATTCTGCAACTGGCTCAGGATTATCCTATTTCCAAAAAAGATCATGGCACCGATTTTCTGATGGATCACCGGCATTTGTGGATTCGTTCTTCCTTACAACATGCCATTTTAAGAATTCGTCATGAAATTATCCGTGCTGCCCGGGAATTTTTCGATAACCGTGATTTTGTCCTGATCGATACACCTATTTTTACTCCCAATGCTGCTGAAGGTACCACTACTTTATTTTCCACCGATTACTTTGGCAGCAATGCCTATCTGACTCAGTCCGGACAATTGTATGGTGAAGCGGCCGCCATGGCCTTTGGAAAGATCTATTGTTTTGGTCCGACTTTCCGTGCCGAAAAATCAAAGACCCGCCGTCATCTTACCGAATTCTGGATGATTGAACCAGAAGTTGCCTTTTATGATCTGAATGATGATATGAAATTAGCTGAAGAATTTGTAACGCATATGGTAAAAAGCGTACTGAAAAACAGGATGACAGAATTGCAGAAAATAGAGCGGGATATCAGTAAACTGGAAAAAATTAATACGCCGTTTCCACGATTACATTATGACGAAGCGGTAGAAATCCTGAAAAAGGCCAAGACTGATTTTACTTATGGTGACGACTTTGGTGCAACCGACGAGACAGTTATCTCTGAAAAATTTGACCGGCCGGTCATCGTTCATCATTATCCTGCGGCCATCAAGGCTTTTTATATGAAACGTGATCCGCAGGACGATTCTTATGCCCTGGCTATGGACATGCTGGCGCCTGAAGGGTATGGTGAAATAATTGGCGGCTCCCAGCGTGAAGATGATTATGATGCTTTATTACAGCGAATCCGGGCACATAAATTACCAGAAGATGCTTTTCAGTGGTACCTGGATCTACGTAAGTACGGTTCGGTTCCGCATTCAGGTTTTGGTCTCGGTATTGAACGTACGGTGTCCTGGATCTGCGGATTGAAACATTTGCGGGAAGCGATTCCATTTCCCAGACTGATGCAACGAATTTATCCTTGATCTGGAAAGGTAAAATAGATGATCGCCGTTATTGGTGCACGCAGTTGTGACCAGCAGGTATATGAACAAGCCTTTCAGAGTGGTCAGGAACTGGCCAGAAGAGGGTATACCGTTATCTGTGGTGGATTAGGGGGAGTTATGGAGGCGGTATGCAAAGGAGCCAGAACTGCCGGAGGAAGAACCGTCGGAATTCTGCCAGGAGATAATCCCGCTGCTGCCAATCCATATGTGGATATTGCTATAGCCACTGGATTGGGACCTGGTCGCAATCTTATTATTATCCATTCGGCTAAAGCGGTATTGGCTATAAACGGAAGATATGGTACACTATCCGAACTTGCTTTTGCTCTGCAATTGAATAAACCTGTGGTCGGATTAGGCACCTGGAATATTTCTGAAAAAATAATTGCAGCGACATCTCCGCAGCAAGCAGTTGAACTAATCAGCAAGCTGATCACCGTTGCATGAAAGTAACTAAGCATATCATAATTCGCGGCATGGTGCAGGGGGTAGGGTATCGTTTTTTCTGCCACCGCGAAGCTGCGGCGCTGGGTGTAAACGGTTATGTAAAAAATCTTTTCAATGGTGATGTGGAAGTACTGGCCGAGGGAGAAGAAGAGATCGTTGGACACTTTATAAACCTGCTCAAAAGAGGACCGCATTTTTCACAGGTGCAGGATTTGGACATTACCACTTTAGCATACGAAGATAAATATAGAAATTTTCAAATCGAATTCTAAAAAAAGAAAAAAAATGGAAACTTCATCTTTAGAGCGTTTACGCCAGGCCATACGCGAGGTACCCGATTTTCCCCGGCCCGGAATTATGTTTAAAGATATTACAACCTTATTAAAAAATGCTGAACTTTTGCAATTAGCCGTCGACAATATTTATAATTATTTCAGATCTGAGCGTATTGATCAGATCGCCGGGATAGAATCACGGGGATTCATACTGGCAGCAGCACTGGCTTATAAATTCAATTGTGGATTTATTCCAATTCGTAAACCAGGGAAATTGCCGGCAGCAAAAATAAGCGAGGAATACCAGTTAGAATATGGTGTTGACCGGATTGAAATTCATCAGGATGCATTCAGTCCTGGCAGCCGGGTTTTACTGGTCGACGATCTGCTGGCGACCGGAGGAACATCGCGAGCAGCTTGTAATTTAATAAATCGCTTGCAGGGGGAAATAGTGGGTTTAGCTTTTCTGATTGAATTATCTTTTTTAAAAGGTCGGCAATTATTAAAAAATTTCACTATATTATCGCTAATTCAATATGATTGATAAGCAACGGAGACTGTATATGAAGAAATATCCAAATATAAAAATATGCGCATTTATTCTTTGCATGATCTATATCACCTCAGCCTGGGCTGTCGAGTGGTATAAATCATATGAAAATGGTCTGATCGCTATGCGAAACCAGGATTTCCGTGCAGCTGCTACGCAATTCAGGCTGGCCATTCAAGGTAATCCCAATGAGAATAAAAAAGTACGTACGTATGGTATGCATTTTATTGAATACTATCCGCACCGTGAATTGGGTATTTGTCTCTACAATCT
>CAYSHN010000055.1:8970-11991 GCA_964430815.1 uncultured Calditrichota bacterium
CAGCAACGTTTTAAAGTGATGGAACGGGCTCAGTTGGATAAAATTCTGGCCGAACAGAGTTTAGGTGCCGCTGGTGTTCTAGATGCAGCGACTGCAGCCCAGATCGGTAAAGGAATAGGTGTGGATGCCATTATTATCGGTAGTGTTGCTGCTGCTGCTTCCGGTGCTATCAGTATAGATGCCCGCGTAATCGATACTGAATCGGCAACTATTATTGTAGCTCAGGATGCTTATTCCGGCAGTTCGGATGCCCAGAGCGTCAAGAATACCGTTGAAAACCTGGCCCGTAAAATAGCCGAATCATTGCCACTGGTGGAAGGCTATATTATCCGCATCGATGGTGAAAAAATCATGTTAGATCAGGGACGTTCAGCCGGTTTGAAGCGGGGAATGAAATGCGTGGTTTATAAAGAAGGGGAGGTAGTAAAACACCCCATTACCGGAGAAGTTTTAGGCAAAGATACCCAGGAATTGGGTGAAATTATAGTTACTGAAGATTTTGATAAGTACAGCGTGGCTAAAACTCTAAAAATATATGGTGGTGTAATTTCAATCGGCGATAAATTCATTACTAAATAAGCTGATCAAACTTTACCAAAACAGGAGGGTACTATGAAGTTACGAGTTTGCTTTATCATTTTGTTTTTCATGTTTTTCATGGTTCAATTGATTTTCGCCCAACCGGAATCGAATTTTAATTTGTATGGGAATGGTGCCAGGGCAGCAGGTATGGGTTATGCCTTTACCGGTTTAGCCGACGATGCCACAGCCATCTCATGGAATCCCGCCGGCTTAACCCAACTGATGAGTATGGAAGCCAGCGTGGTTGGCAGATTTGGTTTTGGATCCTGGGATCTTGAACTACCCGGTCTGGATCAACAACCCGATTTAGAAACCGGTTCAAACTTTAATTTGAATTTTGCCAGTTTTGTCATGCCATTTAAATTGGGTGATAATAATTTGGTGGGAGGATTGGCTTACAGACGGGTTTATGATTCCAATTTTAATCTGACCGCGAAATTTGAAGGCGAAACACTTTTTGAAACTGAAATCACCGGTGGAGTAAGTGCTATTTCTCCTTCAGTCGGATTTCAGTTGAATGACATGTTTTCTCTTGGTGCGACTTTGAATTTTCTGATGGGGGGTACGGAATCTGATTGGGGTGAAGATAATGAAAGCGAAGATTATTCCGGTACAGCCATAGAACTCGGCGCACTGGTAAAACCGACACCTCAATTATCCTTTGGCGTAAACGTCAAACTCCCATTTACATTAGAAGTTGATGGCAGCGGGGAGGAAGCAGGCTATTCATATGACTATAATTATGAATTAGATTTCCCGATGTTTTTTGATTTAGGTGCCGCATTTCGGGCCACGGAGAATTTAACCCTGGCGGCTGATTACCGTATTCATCCGATAGATAAAATCGAGAATGAAGACGGCGATCCTATTTTTGACGAAGATCTTGATGTAACTGGCAATTCTCTCCATATCGGTCTTGAATACATGATGCAAGCAGGTGAGAGTATGATGCCGTTGCGCCTGGGTTTTTATACCTATCCGACTTCGTACTTCGAATCGGATCTGGATAGTGATGAACCCAGTCAAGTTATGGGAAATGGTTTTAGTGCCGGTATCGGATTGATCATGGGAAATTTGATTTTTGATGCCGCTTTCGAATATATCCCCCTCAGCTATTCACAAGTATTTTATGACGGCGTTGATTACTATGATACTGATTGGACTCAAAAGGATTTTCGAGTTACACTTGGCGCGGTTTTACATCTAGGTCAAAAATAAAATCCACTTGAATTTAAAAAAAGGGGATGTTTTAACATCCCCTTTTTTTTTGTAATTTGAATTCAGTACCTGCTTTTACCAAAATCTTCCAGTGTGATTGGTATTGGGAAGGACGGCTTGCACTCATATTGTTTGCCTGAATATCTTCTTGCCTTCTAAGCATCGAATCAATAGATTTAAGCCATGTTTTTCTGCCCCAGTAGCTCAGTAGGATAGAGCAGTGGTTTCCTAAACCAAAGGTCGGAGGTTCAAATCCTCTCTGGGGTACTTTAGCTTGCCACCCTTAAGGTGCTACGCACCTTAAGGGTGTGCTGGGGTGCTTGTAAATACTTAATATTTTTAATAAATTTGTTAGATTTTTCAATAAAAAAAGGATAACAATTAAAGTAAACAATAAACGTAATTATATTTGAACGGAGTCGACGTATGCTTAAGCCAAAGCGGAAAATTACCAGACAAGAACTAAAAGAAGATAAACTGGTCAAAACTACTCTGCAGGTTAAAAACTACTTTGAAGAGAATAACCAGCAGGTTTTTTATATCGTCGCTGGTGTATTTGTCGTCATTTTACTCATAATGTGGTATCGCCATTCCAGTCAAAAAACCAGTCAAGAAGCGAGTGCCCAGCTCGGAATAGCCCAGATTGAATTTACCAACGCTAATTATGAAAATGCCACCAGCCGTTTACAGAATCTCATAAAGAACTATGGTGGCACTGCTGAAGCTAAACAGGGTTTGTTCCTGTTAGCTAATATTTATTATCAATATAAGGATTTTCCGAAAGCCAAGGATTATTTCAGGCAATTTGTTGACTCTTATTCCGGCAGTGATATCTTACTGGCCTCTGGTTATGCAGGTCTAGCTGCCTGTTTTGAGACTGAGCATAACTTTGCCGAAGCAGCTAAGTTATACGAAAAAGCTGCGAAAATTGCCGGGGAGTTCATTGAATCGGATAATTATTATTATCTGGCCGGTATCTGTTATAAGAAAGCAGGCGAGATTAAAAAAGCAAAAGAACAATTTAAAATGCTGGTCGATGAATCTAGATCGGGACAGAGAACCAAAGACGCCGAAGCACAATTACTGGTGTTACAGTAAATTACTGATCTCTGTATTTTCTCTTGATGCATATAAAAGGACTGAGGGCAATATGGCCGAAGTAATTTTAAAGAATCTGTTCAAGATCTATGATGAAAAAACCGAAGTCGTAAAAAATCTGAA
>CAYSHN010000056.1:0-3736 GCA_964430815.1 uncultured Calditrichota bacterium
TGTTAAAAGCCTTAGTTTTTTTAGCAATTTTCTCTAACTGTTCAACCATGAACGCATGTTTCAGTTGTTTCAAATCCTGTGGTGCCTGCGAATATTTCTCAAACTCCTTAAGATAACGTTGTGAATCCCATTCTCCACTATAAACCAGGCCGAACCAGCAAAATATAATTAGTATAGCAATTCGATACATATCTTCGTTCCTCGGTTACCGGATAATTGACACTATTTTTTTTAATCGATGCGGATAAGTATATCGAGGCAATTTTATTCTATTTTTAGATGTAAAAAAAGTATTTTATTTGCCGCTGGTAATATTTAATATCACATGATTCCTTGACTGCAGAGCGTGAAATCGGTAAATTTATAACTGCGTTGAAGTACTTACTAATTACAAATTACCAGTTACAAGTTACAAATTAGTAATTAGTAATTGGTAATTGGTAATTGGTACTTTGTTCAGCTGGAGAGGTGGTCCGGCAGCCGCCGGATTGAAGGCGCTTACTGCCAGTAGTAAGTCGTTTGGAATTTGATCTTTGGAATTTGAAATTTCTTTTTAGGAGAGGTGGCCGAGCATGGTTGAAGGCGCTCGCCTGCTAAGCGAGTGTAGGGACCTAAATCTCTATCGAGGGTTCGAATCCCTCCCTCTCCGCAATATTAAATACCAAATCCCAATGACCAATGATCAAAGAACTGATTGGATTTTGGTTATTGGAATTTGGGATTTTTTCTATTGGGATTTGGTGCTTGGAATTTGGAATTTACTTTTTGGAGGATTAGCATAACTGGTAATGGCCTGCCTAGCGGTAGGCGCATATATAATATATGTTGGATTATGGTACGTGAAACCGGAGGATTAGCATAACTGGTAATGCGCCGGTCTTGAAAACCGGTGTCCGCAAGGACTTGGGGGTTCGAGTCCCTCATCCTCCGCTAAGAGAAATTCCAAATTCCAAGTACCAAATTCCAAAAAACCACCCTTTTTTTTGTTCATTGGGATTTGGTTATTGGTATTTGGAATTTATTATATTAGCGGCCCTCATCCTCCGCACTGATAAATCCCAAGTTCCAAATTCCAATAAACAACTTTGTAATTTTCTTATTGTGATTTGGTCCTTGGAATTTGGTGCTTGGGATTTTATTTGTATATCTTCCACCCATCAGTAAAAAATTTCACTCCGATGTGTCTTAGTTCACATTCTCTGATATCAATAATTCTTAATTTATCTTGAAAAATAAAGATATTATACTGACTATATATTTAGTAATGTGCTAATTGCAGGGTATCAATATTTTATTTTGGAATTGTTAACTCACTCTCGGCTAATGCTAAACGTTTAAAAATCGATGGTTTTATGCTTGCTTTAATTTAAATGAGATGGTAAAATCAAATATATCGTCATCGGAATCTGTATTTTTCAGTTAAACAAACCGGCACCAGACATGCCGGGAGTAAAAATTTAAATTATGTAGTTGTATGTATCCAGTGATCTGGAAGGTAATTTTTTTCTAAAATAAATTATATATTTTATTTGCCAAAGGTAATCGGATAATTAAAGTAAAAATTTAAAAATACCTGGAAAAATTGCAAAAGAATCGCTTCTATCTGTTATGGCTTAAAAGGGAATTCAGTATTAAACTACTGATCGCCATAATAGCAATATGTCTCTTACAAAACGCACAAGCCCAGCAGAGCGATCTGAAAATAGAAGCCATGAAAATACCTTTGGCAGGCGATACCTGGGAAACCACTCTCATGGTCGCATTCTCCACCCTGGCGCAAAATGGCATTCTGATCGAAACTCCAAAAGAACTGCGCCTGATACCCGTTTCAATCGCCCGGGACAATAAACAATTGTGGTTACAAAATTCGGACCGGAGGCCTGACGGCGACTCTATTCTGACCTGGCAAATGAATGATTCAGGTTTTTTCCTATATTTTAATACCAGGCAAACCTTTAATCAGAGCACTTTGTCGATTACCTGCATCGCTCATTTACTCACAACGGCATTAGCTCCCGGCAGTGAAATCCGGATTCGTCCCTTTACCGGGGAATCTGGAAACAGGCAAATATTACCGCAGGTCATCGCTGCGCAAGATGTCGGATCGGTCTTTATAAAATAGATTCTTATTGATAAAACTATGATAAAATATCTGCGATATCCGGCTTCAGTTCTCTTTGTACTACTATCCTTCAATTTCGCTTTTGCCAATCAGGGCAGCAGCGATGCTTTCGGATACATGTGGACGGATGCCAAAGGCACTATAAATATAACTTATAATTGGATTGATATTAAAGGCGGTACCAGCATATTTGGTAGTACCTTCAATGATAGTGTTTCTACTGCTATACCTCTACCTTTCAGTTTTACTTTTTACGGCAGTACAAAAAACAGTATCTATGTTTCTGCTAACGGCTGGGTAAGTTTTAAAGATCCAGGTACTAATTCTTATCCGGCTAATACAACCATTCCCTCAGGTGCCGGCCCGGATTCAATGTTGGCAGTGTACTGGGACGATCTGCAAAGCACTGCCGGGAATAACGGAGGTGTTTACTATAGTACCGTCGGCAGCGAACCTAACCGGAAATTTATCGTTCAATGGTACGTTCTTGATGGTTCGCCCACACCTAATACAATCGAATTTGAAGTTATTTTATATGAACATAGCAATTTAATTAAATTTCAATATCACACCGTAGATGCAGCCTACGGCGGCGGACAATCGGCTACGATCGGAATTAAAGCCAGTACCTCGCGCGGCAATCTGTATAGTTTTGAAACTTTAAATGCGGTCTCGGCTTCCTCTGCTATTTTATTCCATAACAGCACTGTCAGCAGTATTTCAGCAGCTATTCTACCCACTTCAGTCCCGGTTGGGAGTTATCAAACCTTTACTTATACTATTAATAATATTCTTCCTGCCACCGCCGGGCTGGGTAAATTGGATCGTTTTGCCATTAAAAATCCTTTTTCCACTATACCTACGATTACTTCTATCAAGATCAATACTTTTAATGCGTTTCTGCAGAATTCAAGCAATAAGCCGGCCGATCCGGGTTATGCTACCTGGTACTATAAAACTACCGGTGATTCCCTTATAGTACAAACATCAAGTTTTGATGTCGTAAGTGCACTTGAAGCCCAATTTTTACAAATGATTCCCGAAGTAGCAACAGGTACCTACCTGTATCCAAGCAGTTCCGATGCCGTTCTCGATTTGAGTTTGCCTTACAGTACTTCCGGGAGTCCATCAATTACGGTTGTATCGGGAGCATTGGATCACCTGATCATTCGTAATGCGGCTGGCGGTGGAGGTTCCGAGGTCACCACCTCCACAATTACTACCGATCAGTCACTTACCCTGTACGCTGCTGGTTATGATGCAGGTAACAATTATATTGGTGACCAATCTGTTAATTGTACCCTGACCGGCAGCCTGGATGGCAGCGGCAGCAGCGGAACCACAAGTTATACCTTCAGCCCCAGTGTAGCCCGGACATCCGGAACTATTGTAGCTACGAGCGGCGGTATCAACGATGCCACCGGAACGATTACGGTTAATCCAGGAGCACTTCATCACCTGATAGTCCGTGATGCCGCAGCCGGAGGCGGGAACGAAGTTACCACCCGTGCTATTACTACCGACCAGTCACTGACCGTGTATGCCGCCGGTTATGATGCCGATAACAATTACCGCCAGGACGAAAATGCCACCTGGACCTCAACCCTGGGACTC
>CAYSHN010000056.1:3836-11884 GCA_964430815.1 uncultured Calditrichota bacterium
GCTACTGTCAGCAGTATCTTTGATGAAACCGGCCTGATTACTGTTACCGTCGGTGCTCTGCATCATCTGATTGTCCGCGATGCTCCGGCAGGAGGCGGGAGTGAAGTTACTACCCGTACGCTTACTGCCGACCAATCCTTGACTGTATATGCCGCCGGTTATGATGACGATAACAATTACCGCCAGGACGAAAATGCCACCTGGACCTCAACCCTGGGACTCAGTGGATCTGGCACTGCCATTACCTTTAATCCGACTGTACCCACCACCGGGACAATCCGGGCTACTGTCAGCAGTATCTTTGATGAAACCGGCCTGATTACTGTTACCGTCGGTGTTTTACATCATCTGATTATTCGTGATGCCCCTGCAGGGGGTGGGAATGTGATCACTACTTATACTATGACTACAGACCAATCTTATATATTATACGCGGCTGGCTATGATGCCGACAATAATTACCGCCAGGATGAATCTGCTACCTGGACTTTAAACGGCAGCCTGGATGGCAGCGGCAGCAGCGGAACCAGCAGTTATACCTTCAATCCCAGTGTGGCCCCTACTTCCGGTTCCATTGCAGCAGTAGTGGGTAGTATCAGTGACGTCACCGGAACAATTACGGTCAATACCGGCGTACTTCATCATTTGATTGTCCGCGATGCCGCGACCGGAGGCGGGAGTGAAGTTACCACCCGTACGCTTAATGCCGATCAATCACTAACCGTGTATGCCGCCGGTTATGATGCCGATAACAATTACCGTCAGGATGAAAATGCCACCTGGACCTCTACCCTGGGAATTAGCGGTGCAGGTACTTCCATTACTTTCAATCCTACGATACCCACCAGTGGTACCATCCGCGCCACCGTCGGCAGCATCTTTGATGAAACCGGCCTGATCACGGTGACCACCGGTGTACTACATCACCTGATTATTCGTAACGCTGCTAGCGGCGGTGGTACTGAAATCACTACTTATTCCATGACTACCGATGATTCTCTGCGATTATATACCGCCGGGTATGATGCTGACAATAACTATCTTTCCGATCAATCTGCTGTCTGGGCGTTGACTGGTAATCTGGATGGCATCGGGAGCACCGGGACCAGTTTTACTTTCCGACCGCATATTGCCGGAACGTCCGGATTAATTGTGGCCACAGTTGGTACCCTGAGTGACTATACCGGTAATATAACCGTTTCCATTGGTGTTTTACATCATATCCGAATTAATACCGCGGGGGATGCCGCAGCAAGCGAATTTACTAATCATACCCTGACCACAGATCAGTCGGTAAATCTGTACGCAGCCGGTTACGATGCCAATAACAACTGGCGGTCTCTAGTCAGCGCTACATGGTCAGCAATTGGCAATTTAGATCCGGTCAATGCCACAGGAGTCAGTTATCTGTTTGATCCCGTCACCGCTCCAACTTCCGGAAGAATTATAGCAACCAGCAGTTCAAAATGGGACACCACCGGAACAATAACCGTAATTACCGGTTCGATTGCTTCCATAAAAATCCGGACCGCCGCCGGAGGAGCCGGAACAGAATTGGGGGCCAGAACCATTACAGCCGATGATACTATCGCTATGTATGCAGCAGGTTATGATGCAGCCAATAATTATTTAGCGGATGTCAGCGTTACTTGGAATTCCACTGGTACCCTGGATATCATAAATGCTACGGGCACAAGTTATATATTCCGGCCGGTCCACGCAGCAGCATCGGGAACTATTATCGCTACTAGTGGCAGCATCAGCGATTACACCGGTACTATAACAGTCAATGTGGGTGTTTTACATCATGTGCGAATCAACTCATCATCAGGATCAGCCGGACAGGAATTTTTGACCGCATCTCTCAGTGCCGGACAATCTGTTACCTTGTATTGCTCCGGTTACGATGCTGACAGCAATTACCGTTCAGCGGTAAGCGCCACCTGGTCATCTACTGGGACTCTGGATACGGTCAGCGCTACGGGAAGCAGTTATACTTTTCAACCGATAAAAGCACCCAGCAGTGGAACCATCGTTGCCACTAGCGGGAGTTTCAGCGATGCCTCCGGTTTAATTACTGTTACTACCGGAACACTTTCTAATTTAACAATTCGAACAGCAGCGGGTGGTGGAGGCCGTGTGGTCAATGATACTTCTCTCACGGCAGATAATACACTAACTTTGTATGCTGCTGGCTATGATGCCAATAATAATTATCTTTATGATGTAAATGTTAGTTGGACCTCCAGTGGTACCCTGAATAATGTGCTGGCCACCGGAAGCAGTTATACCTTCAACCCCGTGCTGGCCCCTTCTTCAGGAACCATTATCGCTACCAGCGGTAGTTTTTCAGATAATACGGGAACCATTTCGATAACGGTAGGTGTTTTGCATCATGTGCGTATCAATTCATCCGCCGGAGCAGGTGGCCAGGAAACGGGAACGGTATCTATTACCGCTGATCAAAACCTTATCCTGTATTGTGCCGGGTATGATGCGGATAATAATTACCGCTCTGCAGTGAGTGCCACCTGGTCTTCAACCGGCAATTTGGATGCAGTTAGTGGAACAGGCAGCAGTTATACTTTTAATCCCGTTCATGCACCTACTTCGGGTACCCTCAGTGCCACCAGTGGCACCATGAACGACGTCACCGGTACAATTACGGTAACAACAGGTTCATTGCATCATATTGTTATCAATTCATCAGACGGTTCTGCCGGCTTACCATTTGGAAACCGGGTGATGACGGTCGATGAAACGGTAATCCTCTATGCAGCCGGATACGATGTTGATAATAACTACCGTGCGGGGGTGAGCGCAACCTGGTCTTCGACGGGAACACTGAATCCGGTAAGTGCAACCGGGACCAGTTATGCCTTTCACCCGGTTACGGCTCCGTCATCGGGAACTATAATCGCCCTATTCTCTGGTCTGCGGGATACAACCGGGGTAATTACGGTTAATTCAGGTACCATGGCTTCTATCATTATCCGGAATGCTGCCGGAGGCGGTGGTATTCCAATTGGCAATATTAGCATGACAGCAGTGGATACCTTAGCTCTTTATGCTGCGGGTTATGATATTGGGGGTAATTTTCTTGCAGATGTAAATGCATCCTGGTCTTCCACCGGCAGTCTGAATCCTGTCTCCGCGACCGGTACCAGATATATTTTCAGACCGGTTACAGCCCCCACGTCCGGGACTATTGTTGCGACCAGTGGAGGATTAAGTGATAATACAGGCACAATATCTGTAGCACCTGGTGTAGCCGTGCGTTTAACAGATCCTACCGGATTGGGTGGAAATCGCACTACTGTCGCCGGAAGTACACAATTAATACGGGTGAAAGTTGAAGATCTGCGTGGAAATGGGGTGAGCGGCAAAACCGTTAATTTTCTTCCCGCTGGCTCCATGTCCGAACCTACAGTCGTCACTGATGCCAACGGTTTAGCCCAGACTGTTTATACAAGTCCACGTGGTTCAAATTCTTCCCAGGTGGAAGCGGCTGTTACCGGGCTTACCTCGTTTTATTTTACAATTTATACCATCCGCTACGTGGAAAATTCTCTAGATCCTAAAGTGGTCATGCGTGGGAATACGGTAGCATTTTCCGCACAGATTTCCAATCCGGGAAATGTTGCTGTACCCATCAGTCTTGCTAATACACGGTTAACTTTCAACAATGGTGCTATTACATATACCGCCACCCTGCAGTCCCCATCAACTTTACCGGCAGCTAATCTGGCCATACCATTACAATTCAACGGAGTCGTCGTTAATGCTTCATTCCCGGGCGGTGCTTACACACCCGAGATCCAGATTGTGGGACGCGACAGTTACAGTACAATGAACGGTTCAGTGCTCACCAATCCAGGAGAACTTACCATCGGTGATTCAGAAATCACCCTTGGTTTGGTGGTGGTAATCCCCGATCAGGTTATCCAGGGGGATACAGGTATCCACGCGACAATGACCGTGCAAAATCAAGGCATACCGCTGGTTATAGATCCTTATCCAGAAACCAGACTCATCTTTCGCAGACATGATACAGGAGTGGAACAACCGGTATCTAATTTGACCCGTATTGATACTCTAACTGTTCTTCGTTATAATGTTCCAAGTGTTTTCGAATTCCGTTTTAATATTCCGTCTAATTATCAAACCGGACAGATTGATGTGTATGGCGTACTCAGTCTGGACGATGGCAATTTAATTAAAACCTCGGACTATGCACTCGGATCATTTCAGGCAAATTCAGCGGGTAACGCAAATTATGTTGCAGGCAGTTTGCAGCCGAATACCGCTATACCCAGAGAAACGATTAATTTAAAAGCTTCTTTCTTGAATACAGGGACCAGTGATGTTCTGCTAAATCAAAGTCTATCGTCTATTGAAATATTGAATTCAGGAATCGGCAGTAGAACCCTGACCGGACAGTTTATCTTGACCGGCAACTCTACAACTACAGTTTCCTTTAATACAATGAGTATTCCCCAAAGTCTGGCGACCGGAGCCTATAATGTGCGCTGGACTTTATATGGAACACTTTCCAACGGGCAGGTATATACCAGAACCGCAACCATTTCTAATGGTCTATCTGTTATAAATCCGGCCCATCTGGTTTTCTCGACAATTAATATACTTGCCGATAGTGTCCGTTTGAATCAAAACGATGTGGCGATTGATTATAAAATAAAAAATCAGGGTCAATCTGCAGCCAGGATCAGTTCGTTTAACCACAAATTCAAAAAATCCAATGGTGAAGAAATCCTTAATAATCAGTGGATTCCTCTGAGCTTGCTACCCATCCTGCCGGATACTTTAATCCCCGGACAGGAAAAAACGTATCGGTCTATCTATGCCATCTTGCCTACCGCACCGACGGGCATGGTATATCCTATTCCTACCGTATCCTATCAGGACATTCGTACCATTGCCTATACGGATATTGGACAGACTATTTTAAAGACCGATTCGGTGAACGTAATACGTCCGGCGTCCATGTATATTAATGAGCTAAGCATCGTTCAGAATGAACAAGCTCCCAATGCTCCCTATGTGAATCAGAACCGGGAATTTTCTCTGAAATTAGTTCTGCGCAACTCGGGCGAAGATTTTATCGAGACCGCCACGATCAAATTATATAAGCAAGGAAATGAAACAGCAATTAAACAGTTAGAGATTCAGAACATTGGACCAGGTTCTTTCAAAGATGTTTTGATCGATATGTCCGAAACCGAGATTGGTACAATTACCTATATAGCCTTCATCGATACTGCTTTAGATGTGGTGGGTAATCCGGTACTCATCACCCCGGCATTGGATAATGTGGTCATCGTTCAAGTACAAAAACCGAGCAATCTGATTTTAGATGCCGGTTTTGCCCCTGATCAGACCGAATCCGATTCCCTGATCGTTTCTCTGGATCAAAATTTCAAGGTTCGGGTAAATATTGTCAATGAAGGTCAGTCCGGATTCCAGCAGAGCGGAAGTCTGGTTTTACGCTTACCGACCCAATACATTAATTTCAGCAATGCCCCGGACAGCATAAAGTTTTTCTCGGCTCAACAGCAGCAGTATGTGGAATGGAATGTGCGGGCCACTGCGATTAATACCCCGCAGGAGTGGAACACGATAGCGTTCGATGTCAAAACTGCTCCTGTTGATCAGAACAGCGGTCAAAATGTTCCTTACAGCATTGAATCAGATCACCTGAAAGTAAAGGTAGAAGAAAAAGGCGCAATTCTGCAAAATACTGCCACTATTATTACCCCGGCGGGAGCGCTGGATGGTGTAGTATCCACGGAACAAATCTTCGCTGTACAGGCTGATATCATTTTCAATGCAACAGTCGCGGATACAGGCCGCTCAGCGCGTCTGCTATTGCCCACCGACTACGATGCCATCGAAGCGGATGAAATTTTATTACCCACCGATACCGATAGCTGTCGCGTGGTTTGGTCAGTGCGGGCGCCTGATCAGGCTTTCAATCAAAATTATATAACCGTACGGGTCAGCGCGTATGATCAAAACAGCGGCCTGAAGCTTAATAAAACTTCAAATCAAACAATCATCCGCACCGTGCTGAAGGCGCGGCTACTGCCCTCCTTAAAAATAGTGAAATTTACCGGAGCGGATAATGACACACTTTCAGTCGGACAAACCTTTAAACTGGAAGCGTTGGTTTCAAATCAAGGCCAGGCCGGCACCAGCAGTTCCGGAAAAATTTATATCCGGGAATTAAGTTCCAATCCTGCCTTTACCCGTCTGGATACCCTGAACAGTGAAAGTGATACTCTGGTCTTCAATGTCGGACAACCTGTTCAATGGTATTTAAGAGTTAATTCAATCGATGGTCTGGAGAAAACAAAAGGTCTGACGATGACGGCGACGACGGCGGCGTCTCAGCAAGAGTTGCAGGATTTGTTCAAATCGTTACAAAATCAAATTAACTCGCAGCGACATTCTAAGACCGATATGGCCAATCAAAATCTCAGTGGATTCAAGCCGGCCGCTCAGATATTTAACCAGATCGTATCGCTGCTGGAATCGGGTGCCAATGGTGTCCGGGATCTCAGCGTAAGGGTATCGTCGATCCCAACCGACCAAAACTCTTCAAGTCCCGCTTTTATGGTCAGCGATACCAGTCAAACAACTGCGTATATTCAGCAGAAAGCCACAATTTCGGTAGCACAGACCAGTGTAGAAGATACCGTATCCACAGGTCAGACCTTTCAATATGCCGTCAAAGGGAATTTGAGTTCCAATTTGACCAATGCCCTGGCCTTTTTAGAACTGCCGAACAGTTTCGGCGGTGACATCTTAGAGACACAACTTGATGCACAAAATCAGGCTGTCTGGGATATCACCGTTCCACAGACCTCGCTATATACCGGTGCCGCCAGTGAAACACTGAAGGTACTTTTAAAGGGTGCCGATATAAATACCGGACAGGAGGTTCTGCCCAGTTCTACCATCCTGGATACTTTGACCATCCAGTTAAAACCGAAATTGTACATGAAAGGTGAGGTTACCGCTCCTACTTATGCGAAGACATCAGGAATACTCTCGCATGGTCAAATCGTAACAATAGATGTATGGCCGGAACTGGCTAACCAGGCAGGCGGACTGGAATATGCCGGAGTCGAAGGAACCGGTTCTATCATGCTGAACAACAATCTTTTCACCAATGATAATTTTCAGCCTGTAGACGGTGAAAAATACGAAAAAGACTTCAATTCCATTCAGCAAAAACTTACCTTTAAAGTACGGGCACCTGTTCAAGACCGTACCGCCAGTATTAATTTCAGACTTAGAAAATTGCCCCTGGATAAAAACAGTAAACTCACGGCGGATGTCGATGTGGACAGCGGCACCGTTTCAATTCCAATCCAGGTACGCCGCAAAGAGATTACCGTAATCCTGCTGGACAGTTTGATTAAAAACACAATCTTCACCCGTGGAGCCGGTTCAAACCTGCTGATGGCCTTTCGGATATCCAATGAGGGATATCAAGATCCACTTACTCTGAAAGGATTGGAATTGGCTTTCATAACCCATACCGATACCGGTTCACTAAGTACCCAAACCCTGATTAATATGCTGGATTCCGTGCAGGTGATCAATTATGCCCACTACCAAACGATACTGGGTAAACAGCCCGAGAATAACGAACCCCAGGTGTTTGCCGATTATAAACTGAACGAATCGAATACTACTAATCCGCTTAATATAAGTTTTGCCAATAATTATGAGCTGGCAGCGAACAGTTATGAAGATGTGCTGGTTATGGTCAAGTTTAAATCGAATTCTATTATCCGCAGTTTCCGTACCAGGCTCAGCAATGTAAGCGCCTATGATCAAGACTCAAACTTTCCCATAACGATAAAAGGAAATGATCAGCCTTCCTCTGTATATTCGACGTCTACCGATGATCCTAAAGAAGCGTTCTGCAATTATCCTAATCCATTTGGACAACCACCACATGAGACGACAAAAATTGTTTTTTACCTTGACAACACCACAACCAATGCTGATGTGAACCT
>CAYSHN010000057.1:0-11855 GCA_964430815.1 uncultured Calditrichota bacterium
CGTAATGGATAATGCAGCAAAACCTATTTCATTTCGACCGCGCAGGGCAGCGCTGAACCGCTCTTCACCTTCTTCAAGATGATGATAGATGTTTTCCAGTACCACGATAGAATCATCAACCAGGATACCGATAACTAGCGACAACGCCAGCAAGGTCATCAGATTTAAACTGAACTCAAAAACCCACATGGCCATGATGGAGACGATCAGTGAAGCCGGGATCGAGATCAGAATGATAATTGAATTGCGGAAACTGTGCAGGAATAAGAACATAACAGCGGAGACCAGTAAAATTGCCAGCAATAAATCATGTTTGACCGCATTAGCCGCTTCAATGGTAAATTCGGAAGCGTCCTGGGCAATCTCGAACTGCAGCCCGATGTTCCGATATTGTTCCTGCAGACGGAAGATAGTTTCGCTAACTCGCTTGCTGACCTCCACCGTATTGGCATCGGATTGTTTAACGATGTTAATACCGATAGCATTTTTTCCGTTTATCCGGCTGAGCGAAGTATAATCCTGCACTCCATCTTCAATTTCAGCGATATCTCCTAAGGTAATGCTGCCTCCCTGAGGGTTACGCAGTAGAATGAGGTTACGCATATCGTCAATAGAAGTAAATTTTCCTGAAATACGGGCGATGGATTGCAACTCAGGACCTTTGATGGCACCCGTTGGAAAATCAAGATTAGAAGCTTTGACAATCTGGGTTATCTGTGGAATCGATAATCCATAGGCACGGATTTTCTGTGCATCCAGGTTTATTTTGATCTCACGAATATCACCACCAATCAAGGTTATCTGTCCGGCCCCATCGATTCTGGAAAAAGCCGGTTGGATCTGGTCCTTAAGCAACTGATAGAATTCTCGGGAGGTCATATTGCTGGTGACCGCCAGGCGCATTATTGGCAATTCTTCCAGAGAAAATTTCTGTACGATAGGTGTACGTGCCGTTTGTGGTAATTCCAGCAAGATTGAATTTATTTTCCGTTGTACATCTTGAATGGAAATGTCGACATTGGCGGTGCGGCCAAACTGTACATTTATAAAGGATAAACCTTCGTAGGAGGTTGCATAAATATTTTCAATTTTTTCCAGTGAGGAAATTCCATCTTCCAATGGTTTGGTAATACTATTTTCGACTTCAGCCGGGGAAGCGCCGGGATATATTGTTTGCACACTGATCCAGGGAATACTGAAACTGGGTAATAATTCATAACGCAACTGGGTGTAACCGTATAAACCCAGTATTCCCAGGGCCATAAAAATCACAATAATAAGCGAGGGACGCTTGATGGCAATTTCGGTAATGGTCATTTTACCTCCGCCATTCTGTGCCGGATCTACTTGTTAATAATAAGTACCCTGGCACCATCTACCAGGTTATTTTGTCCATTGGTTACAATAGTATCACCACGACTGATTCCATTTAGTACTTCCAGAAATTCACTCGATTGCCGGCCAATAACCACAGTGCGCAAATCGGCCATTCCTTTTTTAATCCGGAAAACCTGCGCATTTTTAATACTACCAATAAGAGCCAGTCGGGGAATGGTTAACGCTTCATCCGGAGCCAGTGAAGTAAAGGATACACGCGCGAACATGCCAGCCTTGAGTGGATATTGGTCACTATTGGAGACAACGATTTCCACCGGATAGGTGTGAGCGGCGTCGGCCTTGGCCGCAATATTATCCAAACGGCCGATGAATTTATATTCCGGATAGATATCCGTAGTTACTTCCACCTTGTCACCTACCTTTAGTTTGAAAGCTTCCTGCTCTGCAACATTGACATTGACCTTCAAAGTGGAGATATCAACGATGTTGGCCACTGGCATACCTGGTTGCACCATAGTACCGACGTTTATGGTCCGTGAATTCATAGTACCTGAAATTGGTGATTTAATATGGGTATTTTCTAGTTGACGCTTGGCAATATCACGCTGATTTTTTGCTGCCTGCATTCCCAACCGGGCAACATCCAGCTGGGCCGGACTGATTGAATTTTCCTGAAACAGCGCCTCGCTTCGCTCGTAATCACGGATCGCTTTCTGATAATTGATTTCTGCAGCGGCCAAATTAGAGCGGGGAATCTCATCATCCACCCTGGCCAGTACCGTACCGGCAGATACATATTGTCCAACTTTTGCATATGCTTCCTTGACGGTGCCCTGAGTTTCCGAGATCACATCAACGTCATTACTAGCATTAATCGTACCGACCAGCAAAATATTCGTGACTAGTCTTTGCTTATGCGCAATGGTAACCGATACCGGAATATCAGTAGTGATCATGGACAGGCGCGTGGTATCCCGACCCGGTTTTTGTAACAGCCAATAGATCAGGATTAGAACAAGTATACAGATAATGATAATGAGCCAGCGGTTATATCTCATGGAGCGAAGTCCTTTCTGGATCTTTATTTAATATAGGATATATCAAAAAATTATCAGTAAAAATTGATAAAAGCCAAATGAATTTTTCGGCAACCTTGATTTTTCTGCCTGGATTTAAAACAGAGCAGAGGATAATATAAGATTTGTTCTGGTGATTATCGGTCTAAACCCTGCCGAAGGCGACATATTCAGTGATACCTTTGATCAATTCAGTCTCATATTTTTCACCATGCTGGTTCAAATTAATATGAATGCATGATAAAAACTTAATGCCGCGGGGATTGAGCGATAGATATCGATAGAGTTTATACAACAAAAGGTTTGCGGTTGTCTCCCGATCTACAAAAAACGATTCTGACAAGGGAATACTATTTTCGATTAGTATTTCAATATGCAGATCTAACGACCGGCCAATTATTTTATAAAACGATGGGTAATTCAGATCCAGTTTATCCGAAAAGATCCAGCTACCTGTTAACAATTCGACTTGGTCTAACTCGATGTAATCGTCGAAGACCTTTATAAATAGTTTACACCATCGTTGCCGGGATTGCCGGCCAAAGGCACAGGTAAAGGCTAACTCACCACCGCGATACTGAAATCTTCCCCAGAATAATTGACATACCGGATTTTGAGTGGGGAAAATAGTGGAGTTCATATAATCGATATAACCATTATTTTGCTGCACCTTTAAAATCCCGGCTGGTGTCCGAATATAACCGGATACCTGGGCATCAATGGTCAGGGGTGTCCAGGTTATGCGATGCCGGGAATTTTTGTCTATGGTTAACCTGCCTTTGCTGGAGTGATAATCTGAGAATTTATAATCCAAAACAATTAGGGCATCATTTAAATCCAGCCGGATTTCGCTCTTTGCTTTATTCAATTCGATCGTCCCATATTCAGATGTTATCATCTTTCGTTCCTGCCCGGTATTCGATGGAATTGATTTTATTTTTAGAGATTTACTATAACTTGATTTTACCTCTGATGTTTTGAGAGTTAAGTAAATCCGTTCATCCAGAAAGGAGTAGAACCGTATCCGCGCGAAATAAAAAAAGAAAAAATCCTGCCGGGGTGTTAAAAAATCAAAATACCATTTTTCTAATTTGTAAATTGTCATATTCATCTTGAATAGTGCTACTTTCCTGAAAGTGGGTAGATACGTATCTTGTACCAGAATATTATTAAAGCTAAAATCAGAAATAGAGTCCCATATAAGATAGCGGCTATACATGGTCTTACAATGGAATAATCAGTAAATGCCGATATCATACTTACCTGTGCCGGGTAGAAGGCCGGCAGATAGCGGATAAGTATCTTGTTCTGCGCATCAGCATAGTAGAGCGGATTCTGCAACCAACCGATATCAATATTAGTCAGCAATATTACTAATAAGATTCCTTCCAACTCTCTTTTAACCAGGGCACCGATCAACAGACCATAACTGCCATATATAAACCCGGCCAGGATAAAACCTGCATATACCGACAGAATATGGCGGGGTTGGAAAAAAATCATGGGCAGCAGACAGATATAAACACCTACCAGCAGGATTACGCAGATTAGGGCAAAAAATTTGGACAGCGCCAGTTCCGAGGTTTGGTAGCCGCAGATAATCAACCGTCTGTGTACCGCCTCGTTTTTCTGGATCAGATTCAAGGCTAAAAATCCAGATAACAGACCTGCGGCGGCCAGACCGATGAAGACCAGCGCTTCATAACGCATATTAACCTGGATAAATATTTTTTCGGATACGGCAGCCAGTTTAAAGTACACATCATATACCGGGGTGGTGATCCAGGTGATCGTATAAAATACCGTGGGTATCACCAATAGTAGTATCAGAGAAATTCTGTTACGTAACAGTTCCCTGAAAGTCATCCAATAACCGGTTTTGAGATAAGTCAAGCGCATTGCAATATCCCATCTCTCAGTTCAAAGAGGGTATCGATTTTAGAACGATCGTAGATGATATGGGAAACCAGAATGATGTTCTTGCCACGGTTACGCCATTCAACTGCCAGTTCCCAGAAATAAAGGTAAGTCTGCCAGTCAAATGCCGCATACGGTTCATCCAGAATTAATAATTCCGGTTCAGACAGTAAAGCCAGAGTCAGATTCAGTTTTTGTTTTGTCCCGCCACTTAAGTGAGTAACCAGGGTGTTTTGATATTCTTTAAAATTTAATTTCTCCAGCAATGTATTCAGATATTTGTTTCCTGTGTTCGTGACAGGTAATTTCCCCAGACCATAGGCGGTATAGAAGTATTTCAGATTTTCAAGTACTGTCAACCGGTCAAAGATCAGTAATTCCTGCGGACAATAGCCGAGCGAACCATATAATACGATCTTCCCCTGGTTTGGTTTTAATAAACCGACCAGAATTTTAAGCAGGGTGCTTTTACCAGCCCCATTTTCACCCATAATAGCTATAATCTGTCCCTTTTCTGTCTGGAAGGAGACATCTTTCAAAACCGTATGCCGGCCGAACGATTTGGCCACATGCCGGACCTGAAGTATACTTTTATTGCTCATAGTTAAAAGAATGTTGGTATACAATCGGTGACTTTTTGCTTTTTGACCGGCTCAGAAAAAGGACCCAGACAGCGCTGATCGCGGCAATAGTAAGTACCCTGTACTATTTTATTTCCCGCTTTACATCCACCACCGCAAACGGACTGATAGGAACAACCGGTGCATTCTGGCGGAACCGATTTAAATTTCACCAATTCCTGATTGCGAAAACGGTTCTTATAGATAGTCCAGATGTCCTGTTGATAAATATTTCCCAATGGCATATCCGACATAAACGGACAGGGTTGTACCGATCCATCGACCTTTACTGTCAACACAAAGTTCCCTCCGGAACAGGCATTTCCGGTCAACATATAAAATTTGGTGACAAACTCCTGCTGAGATTTATTTTTTTCAGTCAGCACCCAATGTTTAATCTGCTGCCAAGTTTGCGGATCGATAACCAGATCATCGTGCTGATGCCGGGGAACATACTGGTAAAACAAAGCGTGAACCTGCAATTCATTTTTTACATAATAATAAATATCCTGATAGTGTTGGAAATTATGACGATGGACTGCAGTGAAGGTGTATACTTCCAGACCGGCGGCCTTGAGCTGGGAGATTCCATCGATCATTTTTGCCCAGGATCCCTGATGACCGGTAAAGGCATCATGAATCTGTTCCTGGTTTGAGATCAGGGTAACAATCGCTGCATCAAGACCTGCTGTTTTCAATTTCCTGGCCAGCTCGGCTGTAGCATGAATTCCATTGGTATAGAGTGAAATAAAAGGCACCTTTCCGGTCGATTTGGCATAGTGAATTATATCAATGATATCCTGACGCAGTAAGGGTTCTCCACCCAGGATTTCCAGACGGATACGGTATGATTTGATCTGATCCAGCAGGCGGGTGATCAGAGCAAACGGCAGTTGCCGGTTTCCTTTATTAATATAACACATTTTACAATCCAGTTCACAGCAGTCATTTACTTCCAATTTGATCGAGTAGATATACCCACCAACTAGTTTACGGGCCACAGAGGAAAAACTGCGGGCATAAAAGGAATTATCAGGTAAATTTCCAAAATGATTTAAAATTCTGTACTGCCATCTGGTTGTTATCCAGTTTTTTGGTTTCAGAAACGCATCCAATAGAGCACTTTTATTGATCTGATTTCCGTAAGAGCGCATGAAATTTACCAGCTAAATTTAATTTTGTCCTTCAACGGTTATTTCGAATACCGATTTATTGGGAAGGAGCAATCTAATTTTTGGGTATTTCAGGATGATCACGAAATTAATTAACCGCCGGATTAATGGCCATGATAGATATGCTAGCGGTAATTCGGGATCCATCCCAATTCCTTTTGCATAGTTTCCAAAATATAATCCTGCCATTTCAGGGCACTTTCCTGTTCGAAAGTCACTTGGCAGAGTTGTGCACTTCGCCGGTTGTATATTTGCAATTTATAATTACTTTCGATGGTAATCGAGGCTATATTTTTTAGTTCTAACTGAATACTTTGATCCTGATGTTGAAACCGGAGCTGATCTTTCATCAAGAATAACTCCCCCCTAGATGACTTTACAAACCGGTCATTCTGTTCAATATAAAGGATTGCCGGTCCTGAGTGAAGAATGGTCGGAACTATGGATCCATTGGCAGACAGGACAATATCAGCAGAGCAGACCTTGAGCTGTTGATATAATTCGTCGATAGTTTGCACCTGACTGGATCCGTTTTGATAAAACCGGATGGTATAATCCGGCAGCAAAGTGTACCAGGTCTGGCAGTACCAGCATTTAAAACTAGTACTACCCCTGGGATTAAAAGACTCAAAGGTGCGGCATACAGGACAGCGGTAAAGTACCAGGGATATATTATGCACTTGTGGTTTTGATTGATTGTGCTGAGGTTGAGAGTTACCATGAAGTTGGGTTTTCAGGTGTTCCTCAAGATCAGACAGTTGCTGATGTTCTGCAACATAAAATGGTTTTTGAAAATGAATTGATATTCTGACCCTGCGTGGGTATTTAGCCCAGCGCGGCCAGGCTAAATAGTTTCCGGATAATTGTACCGGTACGATGGGGATCTGATTGTATTTTTTTAAAAGATTGAGCACCTCCGGTTTAAAAGAGGCAGTCTGACCGGTCCAGGAGCGTTCACCTTCGGGGAAGATACCGATCACCCAGTTGTGTTCGATGGAATGGATTATCTCCCGCAGGGCCCGCAAATCAGTACAATATCTTTTTTTGGGAATGCAGTTGAGTTTTCTGAAAAAGTAACGGGATATTGAATTACGGAATACTTCAAAGGTCGTGATGAATCTTATCGGGTAACTGATTGTTGTAGCGATATAAAAAGAATCGAGATAATTCTTATGTGCAGCCAGGATAAAGAAAGGGGATTGCTGCGGTATATTTTCTTTACCATAAATGCGATACATAAAGAAAATTCTGAACAGGAAATGGACCGGCAGTCGTAAAAAATTAGGAAAGGTTGGAAACAGCAGAGGGGTTTTCTGCCGATAGAACCTGTATTGATCCCCAAACCGTTTAATCAAATATCGTTCTTCTAAATATATGTATACCAGTTCCAGCATAATGAAACTCGGGATGACAACGACCAGCATACTGAACGACGGCAATACTAAGGCGATCCCTATAAAAAGCAGAGTGTAGAACAGATAAATCGGATGCCTCCAGACAGCATAGAGTCCATTTTGGATTAAATGATGAGCCGGTGTTGCCGAGATCGGTAATTCTTTACCTTGTTTGATGTACTGGATGATTGATATAACCAGTAACAGTAAACTAAAAGTGATAATAAGCATACCAGCTAATGTACTGAAAAGGGATACAGGTTGGATAAAAGTATAGCGATGGTCCAGCCACCATGCCATATACAACAAAAACGAGGGGAAAAGTATCCAGAACATAATTATGTACAGGGCGATAATGAAAATTTTTCTCATGAACTATTTTAAATCTCTGCTAAATGCTGGTATACGGTATTAAACAAGGGTTGGGAAATCTGATGTTGCCCCAATCCCTTTTGCAGTGGATTGATCAGATCGGCCACACAAACCGGTGTCAATTTGCCATTGCGGATCGTAGCATCGGGACAGTGGTAGCATAACTGGACCTCTTTCTTTTCAGAATTATAAACCGGACCGCTCTGGATACAGAGATAATGAAATCGTAATGCCCGTAATCCCGAGGAGCGTCTGCATAACTTATATATAGTTGCGAATTTTCCGGGATGTACCAATATCTCCATAATGCAGGTAAATAAAAAACTAATCATAAAATATTTTGGTTTAACTGTAAGGGCAAAAATGTGATGCCCCATTAGCCAACGATAGAGTTTTCTGAACAGACGATTAACTTTGGGTGCTATGGCAAGCGCCAGGCCACTTTGGGTATTAATATAATAAAAATACATCAACCAGCTTATATATTTATCATCAAGACTGGCAGGAATATATGCGGTGGGTTCGATTTGAAGTTCATGTTGAATGGAAAGGTATTCGTAGTCCAGTTCAGGTCTTGAATTAGAATCTGGATGGTCAGAAGAAAGGGAATGGGCATCGCGATCCAGTAGGGCCAGAATGCCATCAAAATAGGAAAAATGGGCATACCGTCTGATCACCATGGGAATATAACCCTGATCATTCTTGTATATCGTCACCGATAAGGAGAAGAATATCTGCTTCTGTTCAAATTTATTGAACAGCAGTTCCCGTGACTGTTCGATATCAGCATGAATATGACGTTGACCGTTATCGATATGAAGCAGGATTCGATTCAAACCAGCCTGAATTAATTTATTTAACAGGATATCGTCCTTATCCTGCAGAAAAATAATACCATTGGTCAGCATCTGGCAAATCAGTTTTTTACTCTTTATATACTGTACAATCTCTACCAATTGCGGATGCAGGGTTGGTTCGCCGCCTAACAGGGTTATGGTCTCCAGGTTTCGTTTCTGCATAGCCAGGTCGATTTCCCGTTTTATTTCCGAAAGCGGTTTGACATAATTTTTATGGAGATTATAGCAACTGTGGCAGGCAATGTTACAGGTCATATTAGTCTCGATGGTCAGATGAGGAATCTCGCTCTGCGCCCATTTAAGGGGTTTGAGATCGCTGTTATTTTTAATCTGGTCTGTTTTCATCTCAATTGATTTCCTTTTATTTTGTCTTTATCTGTATGAATAATACACACTGCTAAAGGATCACTTGTCATGATATTGTCAGATATATGTAAAAATTTTCAAAACCCTGGATACAGATTAAATATCCTTCCATCACAAAAAAGACATAACTAAAGGCGAAATAATTGACTTGGGATAGAAATAAAATCTGGAAAAAGTTTAGAAATTGTATTGTGATGGTCTGTACCAGTAACGTTAAATTTGTGTAATATATTTATTGACATTAAAAATGATTTTAAATAAATATGTCTCGTACAACCTACATAGGGGGCTAGTATGTTTAAGATTACTATTTTGTTCTTTTTTGGGTTATTGCTCTTTCCTGCACTCATCTTAGCTCAGGAGAAGGCACCCCAGCCATTGACCGCGGTAAATGTGCACATTCTTGGTCCGCAGAAACTGGGAAATCTTCCAACGGTTACTGTGCCACAGGATAATCCGCAAACGGCATTGAAAATTCTGTTGGGCAAACAACTGTATTTTGATACCCGTTTATCACAGGACAACACCATCAGTTGTGCTACCTGTCATGACCCCTCCAAGGGTTGGTCGGATGAAGGACCGACCAGCAAAGGTATCTCCGGACAACTTGGAGGACGCCGTTCTCCACCTGTCTCAAACTCCGCATACAATCCTCTGCAATTTTGGGATGGCCGGGCACCAAGCCTGGAAGAACAGGCTAAGGGACCTATTGCCAATCCGATTGAGATGGGAAATACCCATGAGGTCATGCTCAAAACCGTTGATAATATTTCCGGTTATGTAGATGAATTCAAGCATGTCTTTGGAACAGAAAAAGTTACGATTGATCACGTGGCCCAGGCGATTGCCGCTTTTGAGCGAACCGTGGTGACCACCGATTCTCCCTTCGATAGATATGTCCGAGGCGATGAAGGAGCTCTGACTGGACAGGAGAAAAAAGGACTGGAAATATTTAATGGTAAAGGACATTGTACCGCCTGCCATTGGGGACCCAATTTCAGTGATGGCCGCTTTCATAATCTTGCTGTAAAAGAATATGATCCAGCTAAACCGGATGAAGGGCGATATGTGATAACCAAGGATCCGCGCGATAAGGGTGCTTTTAAAACTCCGACCGTCCGGGATGCTGCCCTGCGGGCACCTTATATGCACAGTGGTACAGAAAAAACTCTTCGTGATGTGGTGGAATTATATAATGAAGGAGGTCGTACCGGTGACCCCAATCTGGATCCGTTAATTGTTCCTCTTGGTCTGACTGAGGCAGAAATAGATGCTCTGGTGGCTTTTATGACCCGGGCCATGACCAGTACCAATCCGGAAGTTGCCAATGTAAAACCGGTTCCGGCATCGGAATTACCCTAACGAAGGAGTCTACTATGAAAAAGTTATCGATCATTTTAATCGGCCTGGCTTTTATTCTACTCTCCCTGCCCAGCTCAAGTAAAGCTATTCCTGCTTTTGCCCGGAAATACGGTTTCAATTGCAACATGTGCCATACCGCCTATACCAAACTAAATGATTTTGGACAGCGCTACCGGGATAACGGTTATCAGATACCGGGACAAGAAGGAAAAGAAAAGAATGTTTTTGATTTGTCATCACCGATTGCTATGCGCCTTACTCTGGGCTATGATTACTATGATTCCGACCAGGGCACTGCCTCGGGATTTAATTTATATGGCTTTGATTTTTTGGCTGCAGGTGTGTTGCATAAAAATATCTCCTTTCTGTTGATATATACTCCGCGGATCGATGAACCGGGCGCTGATTACAGAGGATCCAATGAAGGTGCCAGTCCTTCACAGTTAGCCGGTCTGGAATCGGTCAGCTTAATTTTCAGTAATATTGTTCAGGATGCTCTGAATCTGAGGATAGGTCGGTTTGAACCTTCTTATCATGCCTTTAGTTCTAAACGTTCCTATTATCTCTTTCAGCCCTACGAAGTCTATACCCTCACCACCCCGGTCAGTAATTACGTATTTGATGATAACCAGATCGGTATCGAAGCTACTGGTCATTTCCGCAGTGGTTTTAAATATGGAGTAGGGATGATCAATGGTAATGGGGCTAATGCAGATAATAATTCCTACAGAGATGCCTATTGTAATTTATCCAAAACTTTTGGTGCCGGGGATGGACAGAGTGCCGGCCAAAGACTTGGAGTTTTTGGCTATTACGGTTGGCAACCGGCAGATTCAATTAGTGGTATGCCCACGCCGACTGGTGCCATAAACGGTAAAAATTCGAAACCATTCTACCGTTATGGCATCAATGGTAGTCTTAATTACGCTTCCTGGAATATGCAACTATTATATATGCAAGGGGTAGATGATAAAGCTTTTAATCAGAAGGATCCAACCAAGAACTATGAGTACAGTGGTGGCCTGATCGAACTGGATTATGCCGGAACGCTGGATAACCGTTTGGTCGCTTCTGTATTGTATAATTGGACCAGTTCACCTTCAGAATATCCCGATAACCAGATCAATGCCTATTCAGCACTGGCCAGATACTATCTGGGCGATTGGTCAGCCGTTAATGTGGCTTTGCATGCTGAATTCACTCATCGGCAGGTGGGAAAGGCAAATAAACTAAAAGAAAATATATTTCTAGTTGCCCTCGATTTTGCTTTTTAATACAAAAAAAAGGGGCACTGCGGTGCCCCCTTTATTTATTTGTCTATTTCTACTTTCTCTTTGGCCACGGTTTCCCGTCCACGTTTGATCCGCTCTTCCATGGCTTT
>CAYSHN010000058.1:0-11827 GCA_964430815.1 uncultured Calditrichota bacterium
TTCCTCTTCAACCGATTCATCAGAAAGCCGTTGAACAGTTTAACCCTCGCCTTGAATCGGGTGGATGCGGGTCAACTGGATAGCCTCTTACCTGCAAAAAAAGCAGATGAGATTGGTATTCTGGAACGCCAGTTTAATACCATGGTTACTAACTTGCAGGCTTCCAAACAAAAGATCGAGGAACTTCATTTTGAACAACTGCAGCGAGCGGATAAATTAGTGACCCTGGGTGAACTGGCTGCCGAGATGGCTCATGAGATCAACAATCCGGCCGGTATTGTCATGTCCCGTGCAGATTATCTGCAGATCCAAGCAGAGAATAACCAGAACTTAAAGACATATCATGACGATCTGCAGGTGATCATCAATCAGATCAATAAAATTTCACGCATCACCGGTAATATTTTAAAATACAGCAAAAAATTACCCAAACAATTTCATACTATTAATCTACGGCAGGTCATTGAAGAAAGTCTCAATGTACTGGAACCACGCTTGACTCTGAAAAAAATTAATCTGCATAAAGAATTCAAGGATGATAACAGTCAGATTTCAGGCGATGCCCAGCAAATGGAACAGATCTTTACTAATTTGATCAATAATGCTATTGATGCCATGTCCACGGGCGGAATGTTGACATTAACTCTGGATCATAATAATCAAAATCAAATCCAATTCAAAATCAGCGATAGCGGTAGCGGTATTCCTGCGGATTTACTGGATCAGATTTTTACGCCCTTCTATACCACTAAACCTCCCGACAAAGGTACCGGTTTGGGTCTGTATATCGTCAAAAATATCTGTAAAAATCACAATGCTGATATTCACTGCGCCAGTACACCTGGTCAGGGGACTACTTTTACGATCACTTTCAGGGGTAATGAGGCGAAAAAATGAAAAAGATCTTGATCGTTGATGACGAAGAAGACATGCTGCAAAGTTTACGTAAGATTCTGACGCAGCGGCCGTCATATCAGGTAATGACGATAAAGGATGGTAAGCAGGCACTGCAACTGGCCGGTCACGAAAAATTTGATCTGATCATCACCGATCTCAAAATGGGTGAAATTTCAGGGATCGATATATTAAAAGCAGCCTCAGCTAAATTTCCTGATGCCAAGGTAATCATAATCTCGGGATATGGGACCATCGAAGCCAGCGTGCAAGCGATGCAGGAAGGAGCCTTTGATTTTATCGAGAAGCCTTTTACCTCTAAAAAATTATTCAGTTGCATCGACCAGGTATTTGGACAGCAGGTCGAAGCGAAAACCTTCGGTGGTGATACCGAGGGGAAAACCCTCAATCTACCGGGCATTATTTTTAAAAGTAAACAGATGTCTGATATTATAACTATGGTTGGAAAGATTTCCTCCGGTGATCTGAATATATTGATTACCGGCGAAAGTGGCACTGGTAAGGAATTAATAGCCCGGGCCATTCATAATCAAAGCAAGCGCAGTATACATCCTTTCGTCCCGGTAAACTGTGGTGCCCTGCCTGAGAATCTCTTCGAAAGTGAATTGTTCGGTCATGAAAAAGGAGCATTTACCGGCGCCATTAAGACCAAACCGGGATTACTGGAATTTGCCAACCAGGGTACATTTTTCTTTGACGAGATCGGTGATCTCAGTCTAACTCTGCAGGTAAAATTGTTACGCATGCTGGAACAACGCCAGATCCGGCGAGTTGGTGGCCAGAAAGAAATTGATATTGACGTGCGGATTATAGCCGCCACTAATAAAGACCTGGTCGAAGCTGTAAAAGAAAATAAATTTCGTGAAGATCTATATTATCGTCTGAATACCATGCAGATTGAGATTCCGCCCTTGCGTGAACGGACCGATGATATCCTGCCGCTAGCTTATAATTTTCTCACTGAACTATGCCGCAAAAATGAAAAAATCGTTACCCGTTTCTCCTCCGAAGCGGAGGAATCACTCAAATTATATAATTGGCCCGGAAATATCCGGGAATTGCATAATATGGTAAGCCGGGCTTATTTTCTCACATCTTCCCGGGTAATTCAAAAAGCAGATTTACCGCTTCCTGTCAGCGAGCAAACCTTTTATATAGATCATCAGATGTTTGAATTATCCTATAAAAAGGCTAAAGATGCAGTTCTGGAAAAATTCGAGATCGAATATCTGACCGGCCAGTTACGCAAATACAAGGGAAATATTTCTGTGACGGCGGCCAAATGCGGAATTGACCGGCGATCGATTCATCGTTTAATTAAAAAATACAATATCATGTATAAAGACTAAGCGGAGAAGATTATGAAGATTAAAATTCCTGCATCACTACGGAATTGGATTTCATTAATCGGTACTATGATTGCCCTGATCTGTTTTTTTATGATCATTTTCCTTTTTTTTATCACCATGATTTTAGGTCAGGGTGGATCGTACATCGGCCTGGTTATATATGTCCTGTTACCGGCGGTAATGATTATGGGATTGTTGCTGATCCCAATTGGTATGTATTTCAATCTGCGCAGTCGTAAGAGATCAGGACAAATCCAGGAACTGACCTGGCCGCGGATAGATCTGAATGACTTAAAACAACGCCGTTTCTTCTTCAATTTTGCCATTGCTACTACTATTTTTCTATTCATCTCGGCTGTGGGCAGTTATGAAGCGTTTCATTTTACTGAATCGGTCCCCTTTTGTGGTACGATCTGTCATGCGGTTATGAAACCTGAATATACGGCTTACCAGCATTCAGCACACGCCCGCGTGGCTTGTGTCGACTGTCATGTAGGTGAAGGGGCTAACTGGTATGTGCGCTCGAAATTAGCAGGTCTGTACCAGGTTTACGCCGTGATCACCAACATTTTTCCCCGGCCGATACCGACCCCGGTCAAAAATCTGCGTCCAGCCCGCGAAACCTGCGAACGCTGTCACTGGCCGCAAAAGTTTTATGCTCAGAAATTCAGAGCCGAACGGCATTATCTGAACGATGAACAAAATACTGAATGGGATTATCAGTTGATCATGAAAATAGGCGCGGAATATTCAGCACTCGGGCTGGTCGAAGGAATTCACTGGCATATTAATCCCGATGTGAAAATCGAATACCTGGCCAACGATGAAAAAAATCTTGAGATAACGTGGATACGGTATACCAATCAAAAAAATAATCAGGTAATTACTTATAATAACGAAGAAAATCCCGTCGATCCGGCCGCGATCAAGACTAAAAATATACGCACCATGGATTGCATGGATTGTCATAACCGGCCTTCCCACAGTTATAAACCGCCTGCTTTTTTTGTCAATGAGGCACTGACCGCCGGTTTAATTCCGAAAGAATTACCCCAAATCAAATCATTAAGTATACAGATTTGTTCAGTTGAATTTAATCACACCGACTCCGCCCGGCAGTACATCACAAAATCCGTAATCGAGTTCTACCAGAAAAATTATCCACAACTTTACCAGAATAAAAAAGACTTGGTAGAAAAAGCCATCGATGGATTACAGGAAGCGTATGCGGAAAATATCTTTCCAGAAATGAAAGTGCGCTGGAATGCTTATCCCAATCACATCGGGCATGTTGAATTCCAGGGTTGTTTCCGCTGCCACGATGACAAACATAAAAGCGATGATGGACAAATAATCACCAGGGACTGCAATCAATGTCACCATATTATTGCTCAGGGTACTCCTGGTCAGATGTCTATTTCAACCCTGGATAAACCGCTGGAGTTTAAGCATCCTGTCGATGTGGATGATGCCTGGCGGGAAGGATCTTGTACTGATTGCCATACGGGATTGAATCCATAGTTGTAACATCGAAAGCACCAGATTCCCGCCTGTACTACTCTCAAGTGAGGTACATCTACGAGCGGGAATGACCATCAATATGTCATGCCCGATTTGCGTAGTACGAATTTAACCATATTTTGTCGGGCATCCCCGCCTGTACTATATTCAAGCGAGATACGCCCCGTGCGGGGATGACTCGCATAATGTCATACCCGATCATTAAAGTATAAGTTTGATCGTATGTAATCGGGTATCTGCTTCACCCCAAGTGAACTTGGTCTGCACACACGGTACAAAAACTATCCCCTTTCACATCCAGATCATCGACCGTATTGGAGCTGGCCATGACGCATTGATAATTATGACAATGGCGTAGATTGTGCAAATGACCAAATTCATGAATAGTCTCTTTAACTAAGCGCTCGACCAGTTTATACTCATCGGCCGGTAATCCATAAAATTCATTCATCAGGCGGCAACTCGATACGATTGCCGCGCTGCCTCCCAGTCCGGCCAGACCGAAAACAAAAGTTAAAATGGGGATATATAAATCCAGGCTGGTAAATACTATAATTTTGTTAAGAGCTGACGAAGGATTAATTTTTTTTAAAATTTTAATTGCATCGTATTGTTCCCGGCTCTCATCATAACAATCCTGCACCAGCAAATCCGTATCTGATCTGGTAGCAATTAAACCGTAACTATCACGCAGCAGGGAGATTATATTATCAAGCAGATTATTATGATTGAATTGGATGGAAATAATTTCAAGCTCAGGCATTTTCCGGGCGTTTTATACCGTACTTTTGCAATTTCTTATAGATAGTGACACGATCAATACCCAGTACTCGGGCAGCATTAGAAATATTCCAGTTATTCTTTTCTAATACACTGACGATATGTGCTTTTTCAACATCGTCCAGTGATAGGGAGGTTTTAAACGAGGTATGAAGTTCAACATGGTTAAGTAGAAAGTCTTCATTCTTCAGAGTATTCCCCTGCGTCACTACCATCGCCCTTTCGATGGCATTTTCCAGTTCCCGCACATTCCCTTTCCAGGGATATTTCATCAACATCTGTAAAGCGGCAGGGGCGATTCCCTCTACCGGTTTATTCATTTTAGCCCGGTAATGGGCAATAAAATACTCTACTAACTCAGGGATGTCCTCCGGCCGTTCACGTAAAGGTTTAATATTGATCGTATAAACCTGCAAACGATAATACAGATCTTCACGGAATTTTCCTTCCTTAACAAATTCTTCCAAATTGGTATTGGTGGCCGAGATTACCCGGAAATCTGATTGAATTATCTCATTACCACCCAGACGGGTGAATTCTCTGGTTTCAATAGCCCGCAGCAAATCCACCTGTGTCTTGGGTCCGATCGTACCGATCTCATCCAGGAACAGGGTTCCGCCGTTGGCAATTTCTAATTTACCTTTGCGCCGGTACATTGCCCCGGTAAAGGCCCCTTTTTCGTGTCCGAATAATTCACTCTCCAGCAGGTTTTCCGTTATCGCCCCGCAATTAACCGTGACAATCGGAAAGAAACGACGATCGCTCTGGGCATGAATAGCCTGGGCTACCAGTTCTTTACCAGTACCACTTTCACCACGGATCATTACGGTCGTTGACGTTTTGGCCACGGTCTCGATCAATTTTTTAACCTCGGCAATATAACGGCTTTTACCAATTATCTCCGGTGGCCGGGTCAATTCTTCCAAACTCCCCTTCAGGCCAATATTTTCAATAGTCAGGCGACGCTGTTTTTCCGCATTACGGACCAGATGGCTTAAATTGTCCGGATCAAACGGCTTAGTAATATAATCAAACGCCCCCTCTTTTAAAGCCTGCACAGCAGTATCTACTGCAGCATAAGCGGTGATCATAATTACTACGGCATCTTTGTCAATCTCTCTGATCCGCCGGTGTAATTCCATTCCATCCATTCCCGGCATTTTAATATCGATAAAATAAATATCCCATCTGGTCATACTCAGCTTATTGAGTGCTTCTACTGCATCCCGTGCTGTATCGACCTGATAACCATCTTCCGAGAACCAACCGGATAAAGACTCGCGAACGATTTCTTCATCGTCCACAATCAATATTTTTATATCATTTTTACTCATACTGAGGACGCCTTTAATTGTTTAAGCGGCATTTTAATGATAAAGGTAGATCCTTTATTAATTTCTGATTCAACCCAGATCTCTCCGTGGTGCCGCTGAATGATTGCATAAACGGCCGAGAGACCCAGACCCACCCCCTTTACCGCATTTTTAGTGGTGAAGAAAGGTTCAAAGATCTGTGCTTTCAAATCATCCGATATCCCCTTACCCGTATCTTTAATATATGTATATACCGAATGTTCACTTAGTTTTAACTCCGTTTTAACCGTAAGCACCCCTTCATTCTCCATGGCCTCGACGGCATTAACGTACAAGGCCAGCAGGGCCTGCTTAATCTGGCTATCATCAATCTCTACTGCCGGCAGATCAGGTTGGAATTCACGAACCAGTTTGATGTTATGCAATTCCAGATGATGGGCGATCAATTCAATTGAATCAGCGATGACCTGGTTCAGGTCGTGAGATTTGATCTCGATCGCTTCCTGGCGGGAGAACAGTAACATATTCTTTACGATCGTACCGCTGCGTTCGCTTTCCGTTTCGATCATTTTTAAAGATTTGAGAATAGCTTCTTTGTCAGGGATGGGTATATTTTCTTTTGTTAATTTTTTTTGGATCAGTTTACTATAAGTCAAAATACCGGCGATGGGATTATTGAGTTCATGGGCCACGGTTGCCGATAACTGTCCCAGCGAGGCCATTTTTTCAATCTGCAAATTACGCTTTTGTGTTCGCTCCAGTTCCTGTGTTTTTTCCTGAACCCGGTGCTCCAATTGATTGGACCAGCTGGTGATTTCCCGTTTAGCCTCACGCAGATCCTCGGTCATTTGATTAAAAGACCGGGCCAGACTGCCCATTTCATCCCCGGCCGAGGATTTAATCTGATAATTCAGATTGCCATTGGAAACTTCCCTGGTACCCAGAATCAATTTTTTAACCGGAACATGCACAAAAAACCAGATCAGAATCCCTACGGTCAGAGCCAGAGCCAGAGTAGTAGCAATATTGGTTGAAATCATACGGGAGCGATTTTGCTCGACGATGCTATCCATTTTTTCCAGTGAAAGATTTATACGCAATAATCCCAGATAACTATCCGCCTGTTGATGGGCATGACAGTCCGATTGGTAACAACCCTGTTCATTGGCAATCGGCCGGACATAAACCATCAATCGTTTTCCCTGAGCGTCAAAGTAAATATTATGCCAGGCTTCGATCGGTTTTTTTCTCAAGGCACCTGAGGATTCATGGCAGGGAGAACATTCCCGCTCGGCAAAGTTGGCAATATGATTGATCTCTGCTTCATCAGTGGAAAAGGCGATTCTGCCTGTCTTATCAAAGAGTGTGACTTTCTGAATACCTTCCTGTTTTACGATACCGTTCATAATGGAATAAGTCGATTCCTTGGCATTGAGCAGCATGGAATTTCTGGTTGATCCTGCTACAATCTCACTGGTGCGGTACGCAAATTGCCGGGCAATCTCGGCATACTGTTCGGATTCCGTCTTAATATAATAGAGGGAAAAACCTACGGTCAGGATGATGAGCACTACAAAAACCAGCACAAAGATTTTAAAACTGAGCAGACGATAAAAGTACATGTCAAACCCTTGTTAATCTTGCTATCAAATTAACAAAATATTTAAAAAAGACAAATTTGATTTTTACATTTGTGGACAGACAAAAAAGGCACGAGTAATTCGTGCCTTACGTTGTGCAATTTTTTTAACCTTTATTATTACTCATGATAATCGGTATTTGCGGTTAATAAGAATTCTTCTGCAACTTCCTGCCAGTTATGTGGAACTATTTCCTTTAAAAAACAATCTTTGATCTGTCCGCCATCGGCCAGTACCAGCGCACTATCAGCAGACATCAACTGGTTTAATTTCTCGACAGTATGCTGCATCCATGTATAAGCCATTTTCCCGGTAAGCAGATTTTTCAAATGCGCGTTTAATTTTGATACCCGAATCAACATGAACCACCCCTTTTCATAAGGATCTATTTGTCGAAGGTCTTCAAGGTTATTCAATTTTTCATTTACCTGCACAATTTCTCCACTGATCGGTGCCAGGAACGAGAGAGATTTGCCATCAATTTCGGCGCTCCAGGCTCTTGAGCCCTGGTACAGATACTGTCCTTTTTCAGGTAATTTCCATTGCGCGTTATTACCTACTAATTTACGGGCGAAATCGTCGATGCCGATTTTAACGATTTCACCTGCTTCCGGTTTAACCCAGGTATGACCCTGGTGATAAAAATAACTGCTATCAAGATAAAACCAATCAATCAGTTTGATTCTTTTTTTACTGTCAGCGACGGCCAATGTTTTGTTATGAACCGGTGTATTCATCCAGCGTAGAAAAAATAACATCAGAACCAAAAAAAAGATAACCAGGATATATTCAAATCCTTTGGTCGAAAAGATATCTATATATTTGAAACCTTCCATGCATCGAACTCCTTCTCATTGAAGTTATAAATATTGCTGATCTTGTTTTCCTTTTTTCCATTGGCCCAGGTAGGTAACTCACTTAACACAGGCATTCGGTTGACGATCCAGCGCAGCACCACAATTTCAACGAAGATTACGGCCAGGGTGACTTCTATTTCCATCCAGGAAGGGACATATCTCTGTACTGCCTGCCAGTTATACGTGATAACCGAAACATTTAAGCGGTTCAAGACAATGCCAATCAAGGTGGTAATGGCTGCAACTTTTACCATGGGAATACTACGAAGACGAAACGCCTGGATAAATAATATGAGAGGAATCACCACGAATCCAATCATTTCCAGCAGATACCAATATCCCCAACCAGTATTGATATAAGTCCAATGTTTCTCATGTATGAACATCAGAACTTTCAGAAAAGAATAGACAAACATGGTACCGGCGCAGATTTTAGTCAGGCTAAACACGATATTATCATGTGACTCCTCGATCCTGGAACTGAGTAAATTTCTGAATACTTTATTGCTGATACTTCCTTCGAGAATCACCATGGAAAGACCGGCAAAGATACTGGAGATGAAGAACAGGATAGGAATGAATTCCGAATACCACAGCGGATGAATCTTGCTTTTAGCCATCAGGAACAGCGCCCCCAGACCCGCCTGGTGCAAGGTGGAAAGGGTGATCCCAATCACCACCGTACCCAGGGTCAGGGAATGCAATATCTTATGTATTTTTTTCCAGCCCAGCCATTCAGCAATGGCGGGTGAGAATTCAATTAATTCAGCCAGCATGTATAATAAAAAGTGCCAGGCTACCAGGAACATGACCGAACTTACCCCGAATGAATTGCCGATAATCGGATTGACCACATTCCAGGGACGGCCCAGATCGAGCAACAGGGCTCCGGTATAAAAAACGTAAGCAAGCAATCCATTGAGTATGGTTATCCGGGCAATCGGATGATATTTTTCCAGATTTAAAACATAAACTAAGAATACCAGCACATAGGCGCCACCGGCGAAGGCGACTCCGGTGATGACATCGAATCCGATCCAGATACCCCAGGGAAAATCCTGGGACAAGTTGGTGACTGAACTCAATCCAAAGGTGAAACGAATGGCGATTAAAATAGCCCCCAGACCAATAATGACCGTCGCCAGAATATTAAAGGGGGTTATTAATTTACCCTTTGGTTTTAGTTCCTGCAGCAGGAATTTGAAAAATTTCTTTCCTTCCGACCTGAGCAGTACATTTGAATTGATAACTGTCTCCATACTCACTCCCCCGCCTCAGTTTTTTCTTTCTCACCCTTGGTAGCGGCATTTAAACCAATTAGAAAGGCCGGTAACAGAATATCCACTACGGGTACGCTGTACAAAAATGTTTTGGTATGTTCCGGATACGGAGTTTCACCAAGATCGGTGCGAAAACCGATCTTCTCAAAGGGAACGGCCGCCAGATATAAAACGGAACTTCCCCCCACTTCTCGTTCACCATATATATAATGAAGGTAGGCATCCGGGTGCTCATAAATTCGTTTGCGCGCTTCCTCTAATAAATCCCTACGGCGACCAAAAACGATAGCTTGTTCCGGGCATTCAGCAGCACATGCCGGTTGATTGCCGTTTTGTATCCGGTCCCAGCACATAATGCACTTCTGGATTTTTGGTACAGCTTTATCATATTCAAATTTGGGGATTTCATAAGGGCAGGATATCATACAAAAACGGCAGCCCAGGCATTTACTCTCCCGCCAGATTACGGGTCCTTCATCCGATTTATATAACGCCTTGGAAACACAGGCGGCCACACAGGCTGGTTGATTACAGTGCATGCACTGTTTCTTAACAAATATTTCCTGGCCTGCAACCTCAAAACGGTTGACTAAAGTCCATTGTGATTCCGATGTATTGCGTTGGTGCTGAAACATGGCATCCAGGTCAGGTTCCGGAAGATTATGGGCTTCGGCACAAGCAACGGAACAGGTCTGGCACCCTATGCAACGGGTTGTATCGATCAATAAACCTGAAAATTCTTTTTCTGATTCTCGCTCTTGTGCACTAATATGATCTATTGGTATGGCCGAGAGGCCAATCACACCCAGAGTTTTAACAAAGTTTCTTCTATCCATAGATCTTATGCTCCTTATTCCTGATATCGTTGTGAGTTTCGCTGGTGCAGTTAATGAACTGTTTTGGAATGATGAATCAGATCAAAAGACCATAATAACAGAATGGTCAGGACCAGGCAAAGAATTACCATATTATTCCCCCGTTATAAATTTTATTTGAGGTTTTGGTGATATGGGAAAAATTTTTTTACAAGCTGGGCCCATTCCTGGTTGGACATCCGCTTAATATATTCCGGATCGATCTGACCACCGTCATTCAGGTAATGTCCCTGTTGGGCATGTAGATACAAATCATCACGTAATTTAGTGTTAAGCAGTGCCGCCTGGTCGTGTGGTAGTAAATTGTTGCCTTCACTGTCCAGATTATCTGCTTTAATTTTCAAAATCCATGACTTTTCAACTTGGGATGATGGCAGAGGCAAATTCATTTTACACGCTGGATTAATGCCAATAACTTTGCCGGAAAGTGGTGCCAGTTGCGACAAAGTGTGCTCACCCAGTTGCACATCCCATATTTTAGTTCCCTGAGTAATATGAGATCCTGCCAAAGGTAACCGTTGTATCTTGACCTGGTCAGTAAACAGGCTTGAAATAAAATCATCATATCCTACATATAGATATCCCTGATCCGAGGGAACAACCCAGGTATGACTCAGATGATACAGACGGTTCATTTCATTGCCCACTGGTATTAAGGCTTTATCCGGACGTAAAAAAATCGGCGATTTATCCGACTTATCTATGTCTTTTAAGATTCTTTCTTCGCGACGTGTTAACAAATCTATTGCCAGGAAGACCAGAATTGTTAAAAGAACCAGTGCAAACACCATTTTTTACTCCTTCCATGCTATTAATCTCACTTAATTATAAGTCAAAATCCATGCCAGGAAATATTGTTGATGAAAATGAATATCTAACTATATGATTATATTTAAATTATAGAGTTACTATTAAACAAACAGAAACCAACGAAGTGTTGAATATATATACATATTATTATAATATTATGTTAATTATAATAATATCAACAAATTAAAGGCGTTAATATATATTACATAATGTTGCAATAAACAACATATACTGGAAGAACAAAAACGAAGGGTATATTTTAATGAATTTTTATGTTATATTAAATCTAATTGCAGCGCCTAATTATAGACTTTTTAAACACTTATATTAATATATCTTCAGGCCAGCCAATTTTAATCAATTCGATCTTATTGGGATCTGCTGTGCCCAGATGATGACGAGTATCGGCCAGAAAAATATGTTTAGGTGGAGGATTGATCGGACGTTCTTCCTGAAAGAATAGTTTACGTTTGGCCTGAATAATACG
>CAYSHN010000059.1:0-11680 GCA_964430815.1 uncultured Calditrichota bacterium
AAAATCGGTTATCCACTTGTACCCCTCTATATCAATGAATTCCTGGCCAGCAATGATGCAGGTATTGTCGATGAATCCGGCGATCATGAAGACTGGATAGAAATCTATAACGGCGGTTCCAGCAGCATTTCTCTGCAGGGATTGTATCTGAGCGATAATTTCAGCAATCCAGCTAAATGGTCTTTACCCGATACTACCCTGTCGCCCGGAGAATTTCTGCTGATCTGGGCAGATGAAGATGGCGGTGATGGTGACTTACATGCTAATTTCAAATTGGATAAGGATGGCGAGCAGATCGGTATCTTCAATCGTGACAGTACTGGCTGGGCACCGATTGATACCATCTCTTTCGGAATACAAACGACGGATGTGTCAAATGGGCGGCAGACAGATGGTGGAATAAATTGGAAATTTTTTAATCTCCCTACCCCGGGTCAATCCAATACCACGACCGGAATAAGTACTGCTGGTCAGAATTTATCGAAGCGATACTTTGTGCTACATCAAAATTATCCCAATCCGTTTAATCCTGCCACTACGATCCGTTTTGAATTATTTGTACCCGGAATACTGCGGATAAATATTTATGATCTCAACGGAAAAGCAGTTAAACAGGCGCAGCAGGTTTTCGATTCCCCGGGAAATTATGAATGGATCTGGAATGGCCGGAATAATGAAGGTGAACCGGTGGCTTCCGGTTTATACTTTTTAAATGCCGTGCTGGAGACAAATAATCGCTCAAACAGTACTTATCCAACCATGAAGATTATATTATTGAAGTAATTGGCAATGACTAGGTATCTTAGTAACCAGTCATAGTTCTTAAAACTATGCCAAAATCACCAACTGCCCAGCCTTTCTTGGGAGACGCAAAAAATACGGACCTGATGGCCTCATCACACCAAAATCGTTCTCTGGTCCAATTCAGACCGCCATCTTTCGTCCTATAGCCTTCCCAGCGACCACCAAGCCAACCATAATTTTCATCGACAAAAAATATGGATCTAATATCGGTATCAACGGCTCTCAGTGTGGTTTCAAATGATCTTGCTACCCATTTCTGACCACCATTAGTCGTTTGTAAAACCAGACCATTCTGTCCACCGATCCAACCGGTATTACTGTCTGTGAAGCATACCGAGTAGAGATAGCCAGTGGTTCCACTCTCCTGCTTGGACCAATGAACTCCCCCATCCGATGTGTGTAATATTAAACCTTCAACTCCGACTATCCAACCGTTAGCAGCATCAGTAAAAAATACAGATAACAGCCATTGACCATAACTGGTTTTTTGCTGTACCCAATTAATGCCGCCATCACTACTCTTCAGAATCATCCCCTGGTCTCCGCAAATCCAGCCGTTATTATCATCACAAAAATAAACTGAATAATATTTAATCGGTGTGTCTGAATAAGAACCACTCCAATTTTTTCCTCCATCTTCTGTCCGGAGTATTACCATATAGTCTCCGACCACAATCCCTTTATTTTCATCAAAGAAATACAACGCCTCCAGATCCAAACCGGTCTTCGGATCTTGATTTACCCATTTATCTCCTCCATTCGTTGTTTTTAAAATTGTGCCTTTCTCACCAACGATCCAGCCTGTATTTTCATCAATGAAATAAACTCCTTCCAGAATATTATAACTCCCTGCTGTCTGGTCAATCCAACTTTCAGCTCCGTCCAGTGTCTTCAATATAGTTCCCGGCCATCCGACAGTCCAACCAATTTGTTCATTGAAAAATCTTATAGAATGGATTTCATTTTGATTGAGATTGATTTGATACATCTGCCAGTTTAAACCCTCACTATCAGATTTTAAAACTATTCCATATGTACCGGCAGCAAGTACTATACCAGATTTGAGCACACAAACTGAGTATAATTGATAGCCATCAAAAGGAACCCCGGCTTTATACTCCCAGTCAATACCGCCGTTAACTGTTTGGAATACTAGACGATCGCCCACTGCCCAGACAGTATCTTTATTAACACAATACACATCATTAAAGTATGCTCCTGTATAATTATTTTGTATGACCCAGTTTTGACCACCGTCAACCGTCTTGAGGACGGTACCTTCGTATCCTACTATCATTCCACAGCTGTCACCCGCAAATGATATTGCCTGTAAAGACATACCGATTACCTTTGATTGCTGTTCCCAGGTGATTCCACCATCACTTGTTTTTAGAATAGTCCCGCGATCCCCCGCAATCAGCCCATTTATATTGTCAATAAAATAAACAGCGTTCAGTCTCTCTTTTGAACCAACTGATTTCTTTGTCCAGGTATTACCACCATCTGATGAATTTAAAACAGTTCCCTGGGATCCACAAATCCAACCTTCCTGTTCATTTATAAAAAATACTGAAGTTAATTCAGCGGTCACATTAGCTGGAATCAATTTCCAGTTTTCTCCTCCATCGGTCGATTTTAATATTTTGCCAAGTCTTCCAACTATAACTGCCTGTTGCTCATCTATAATGGCGATATCATTAGGTCCCGGCCAATCTCTCCAGTAGGAAATATTATCCCACGGTTTATCGAAGAATTCACCTGAAGGTGTAAATTTTCCCTCATCACATGAATAAAAGAAAACCACAAGTATCATTAAAGTCAATAATATCAGTTTTAAATACATATATGTACCTTTAAAAATAAAATTCATTATACTGTGTTTAAGCAGAGGTAATCTACATCATGAATACTAATCTACAATGAAATTTTACTACCTTTTACGAATTCATAAAGATTTGTTATACATTACCGGATAATGAAGATCATACTGTTAAAGTAGTTTTCTACTTTAATAAAATACACTTCCGGCTGATCAGCACATTTTTTCCTCTTAAGACATAGATATAAACACCGGAACTAAGTCCACTGCCATCTATCTCCACCTGATGAATTCCCGGACTGGTCATGCCCTGATAGAGTGTCATAATTTTCTCACCGAGAAGATTGAATAAACTTAATTCAATATATGAAGCAGCCGGTATATTATATTTGACAACACTCATGGAGTTAAAAGGATTCGGATAATTCTGATGAAGATAAAATTTTGAAACCTGCTGGTCATCGAGACGAGTGATTTTATTTACTTTTTCACCATATTCGATCCCCCTGATCCGGGCATATAACAAACTGGTGCCACCACAAGAAAATTCACAAACATCAAATCCCAGATACCCCAATCCTTTGGCTAATCTATAATCAATACATGGTATCGCACAACAATCAATAAAATATTTTATCGAAGTACTTAAGCCAAGTATCGAATCATCCAGAATATCCAGACAATAGGTGTTTTCAAAACATTCCGGCCAGCCCCAACCTCTCGCAGCCCGGCTAGTATCACCCGAGTCGGAAAATAAACTATCCAACAAGTATTCATTAGCAGGGGGCTTAAAAGTAGCATCATACCTGTAGACATTTCCAGTGCTTGTATCAATCCGTTCATAGGTATACCACGATTTATCATTATCCGGTAAATTCTTATACTCTAATATCTTATAATTCTTATCCTGTAACATCGAGTCGCCTGTAACCTCGACGCTGAAATAAGAATATGAATAAATCGGCATGGGATAATCGACACTGTATTTAACATATTCCCAATAATTTCCATTATCCAAAGGATAATAATCTAAAATATTTAATAAAGAATCCTGCGCAGATAGTACAGTATTACTTTTAAATAAAATAATCGATGTCGCTTTTAAAATTTGCCGAGAGCGATTCATCTGAACGCCTTTCCAGTTATGTTTTCCAATACTTTCTAACCTAACTGAAGATTTATTACTTGGGATATATACAAGTACTTCAACCTTTCTTTCAACAATTAACCTGCGAGTTATATTAAAAATAATATTTTAATGCTAAAAGGTAAAATAATAACCTATCATGCCATTATATGTGGAAAAATTCTTATATAATGTACTCAGCAGGTGAGCCAGGTCAATAAGAAATCGTTAATATTTTTCCCACCTTTTATTTTGCTTTTCAAATGTAAAGATTTAAATTCTGATTTTATAACCTGGATTCGAAACATGAAGCAAAGACCTGATCGTCCCTCCTGGGATCAATACTTTATCGGACTGGTGGATGAAATTGCTAAACGGGCCACCTGTAACCGCGGCCAAAGCGGCTGCATTATTGTAAAAGATAAACGCATCCTGTGCAGCGGGTATGTCGGTTCCCTGCCCGGTTTTCCTCACTGCGATGAAGCCGGCCACCAGATGAAAAAAGTGATCGATGATGACGGCACCCAGCGTCAGCACTGTATGAGGACCATTCACGCCGAACAGAATGCAATCTGCCAGGCCGCCCGTTATGGTATTTCACTGGAAGGAACCACTCTTTATTGCTCGATGGAACCATGCCGGGTATGTACGATGTTGATCATCAGTTGTGGAATTAAAAAAGTCGTAGCTAAAAAGAAATATCATGCCGGACAGGAAAGCCGTGAATTATTACAACAGGCTGGAATCGAATTGGTGGTGTTATCAAATGAAATGGCAGAATATGATAATCAATCGTAGTAACTTAACGAAGTTACATCTCTACTACAAAATCGAATATTAAAATCTTTTTATTATCGCAAGGATCAAATTATGCCGGGACAGGGATCAGCAGGAAATGTGATTGCCGCGTTATGCAGTTTATTTATACCAGGATTGGGTCAGTTGTTACAGGGACGTTTACTGATAGCCATCGCTCAATTTGTTCTGGCCGGCCTGTTGTGGTTTATCTTTTTAGGCTGGATCATTCACCTGTGGTCTGTTCTGGATGCGGCCTGGTATAAAGGGAAATAAAATTATGAAAGCGAATTTATCATTCGCTCCATTGACACCGGCAACATGGGATGATTTTGAGGATTTGTTCGGCAAACGCGGAGCCTGCGGCGGTTGCTGGTGCATGCACTGGCGTTTAAAACGGTCCAACTTCAATCAGAAGAAAGGTACTGGTACCCGGAAACTTATGCACAACCTGGTCAACAAAGGACTGCATCCAGGTATTATCGCTTACCAGGGGAAAAAGGCGGTGGGTTGGTGTGCCGTGGCTCCGCGGGAGGAATACCCGGTCCTGGGAAACTCCAAAATTCTCTGCCCGGTTGATACGGAACAGGTCTGGTCTATAGTGTGTTTCTTTATACGGAAAGAGTACCGCAATCAGGGAGTCAGCATCGCCCTGATCCAAGCAGCCGTTGATTTTGTCCGGAAGCAGGACGGAAAAATTGTGGAAGGTTATCCGGTTGAGCCCAAAAAGGATACCATGCCGGCAGTGTTTGCTTTTACCGGTCTGGCTTCTGCTTTCCGTCAGGCCGGTTTCACCGAAGTCGCCCGCCGTTCCGTAACCCGGCCGATTATGCGCTATGTATTATAAAATATATTTTTTTGAAATATAAGTTTATTTAGTAAATTGCTTTAATTATCATATAATAAAACTTAACCCGACGCATTTCGACATGGGGAAGTCCGTGAGAATCGGACACAGTCGCGCTACGGTATTGAGCAGCCGCTGAGGCAAACTCTAAGTCCGAGTACCATGTATGTCACTCTGTTTTTGTCGCGTCAACAAAGGAGTGTTCCATGCCTCAGAATTCAACCATTTTTCAGCAAATCATCACCCGGTTTTTAAATACTCACATCTTCCGTCATATTGATGTACCTGTACGATTACACCGACTAATTCCGGAGGAATTAATGAATTTCAGATCCCCTAAAAAGTTAATATGGACTCTCATTTACATACTAATCAGTCTTACTACTCTGACAGCTCAGGAAAAAGGTAGCATATCCGGGACTATATATGATCAAAAGACCGGTAAACCTGTAGAAAATGTCTCTATTTACCTGCAACCTGTATCGTATGGCGTTGAGACCGGTATGGATGGGTGTTACAATCTCCCCGGCATTCCGGCCGGCACATACCAGATTGTGATCAGCCGGATTGGTTACCAACACATCACCGGTCAGACGATTAGTATCAATGATGGCGATGTTATCGAACTCAACTTTGATTTACAGCCAACCATATTATCAAACATCGACGGAATAGTCATTACCGCTACCCGCAGTCCATCCTTAAGTAACGCCATCCCAGCCTCTGTGGATCTGGTGGACCTGGTAAAACTAGGGCATCAAAATCCGCAGAATCTGGCTGAAGTGCTGAATAATCTTCCCGGTCTTCAGATTAAAGATTACGGAGGACTCGGCGGCATTAAAACCGTCTCCATGCGTGGATCTAATGCCGAACAGGTCCTGGTTCTCCTGGATGGACAACGGCTTAACAATGCCCAGAATGGACAGGTCGATTTCAGCACCATTTCTACTACCGGCCTAGACAGGATTGAAATAGTCCATGGCGGTAATTCAGCTTTATACGGTACCGATGCCGTAGGCGGTGTGATTAATCTCATTACCCGTAAAGACAGTGAAAAGTCCGGAATAAGTGGTTCGTTGAATACCATGAGGGGATCGTTTAATTCCAGTTCGCTGGAAGGTCTATTGCAGTACCAGCAAGATAAATTTTCAGCTGCGCTTACGTATCATGATTTACACAGTAGCGGTGATTATAGCTATACGGATCTAAATGGGCAGAAGCGAAAGCGGGATAATAATGATCTGTTTTCCCAGGATCTGTTTGCCCGTTTTAATCTTAAATTCGGTGACCTGCAGTACCAGCAAAAATTGAATTTCTCCTATAAATTTTACTACACAGAAAGAGGCAGTCCTGGTCCACTCTCTTTTCCCAGCCAGACCTCCAGGTTGTATAATCGAACCGATCAGATCAATGCCCTGTATTCCTGCAAAATTTTCAATCCATTAACCGAACTGCAAATACAGGGATATGCACATTTTGGCTGGAACCGTTACAGCAGCGATGATTACTCGGTACATGATGAAAACAGTTCACATAACGGCACCTACGGTCTGGAAGCACAACTAAAAACTATTCAATCTGCTGCCCATCAAAGGATATTCGGTCTGGGCACACGCAACGACTGGATGACCGGCAGTGATTTTTCTGCAGATCACAGGCGTATTTTATATTATCTCTTTATACAGGATGAAATTGAATATAGTTTTAATCAGCAATCAATAGTTAAATCGGTGCTGTTCATACCGGCATTACGATTCGATACCTATTCGGACTTTGGATCTCACTTCTCGCCGAAAATTGGCAGTGTAATCAATTTCGGAACAACCTGGGATGTCGCCCTGAAGGGAAATGCCGGATTCATCTACCGTGCTCCGATTTTTAACGAACTGTACTGGCCGGCAGATGACTGGTCAAGGGGTAATCCTGATCTCAAAGCGGAAAATGGTTACGATTGGGATATTAGTCTATGGTCACATCCATCATTGCCATTCGAAACAGTTGTGGATATAACCTATTTTCAAATCCGTATGAATGACCTGATCGCCTGGCAATTCCAGGATCAAAAATATATACCTCAGAATATCGATCAGACCCTATCCAGTGGCATAGAATTCAATGCAGCTTTACAACCTGTAAAAGATGCCGTAGCAGTCAATTATAATTATACCTACCTTTCGACCGTAAACAGGAAGACACACAAAATACTGAGTTACCGTCCCCGTCATACCGGCAATTTATCACTCATCTTTTCCTGGAGCGGTCTTAAATTGGAATTACAATCTCAATCAGTCAGCCGCAGGTATGCCGATGTGGTTAATATGCAAAAACTGAATCCCTATACGATATATAATATCATTTTTTCTGCCCATCGTTCCCTGGGACCGATTGAACCTAAGTTATCATTGCAGATTAATAATCTGCAAAACAGGCAGTATCAGATTATTCAGGATTACCCATTACCCGGGCGGGAGGTGCGGATGAATATAGGTATAGCGTTTTAGCACATGAGAGCGAAGAACGGTCCCCGAGCGGAGTCGAGGGGACGGAGTGTGTTCTGCTGGTCGTCTCGACTACGCTCGACGACTGATTTCGCGGTCCCCGAGCGGCCGATCAGACCAATGTATCTTGTTCTTTATTGAAACTAAATCCCTAGTTTTTCGTCAATCATCTAAAGAATAATAATAATTATTAAGGGAAATAAATGAAATTCAGATTCAAACTTGTTTGGGGATTAATACTGGCGATTCTAGGGATTCTGGCAATGGCATTTGCCTCATCTCTGGGATTCACATCACTTGTCCGCCCGTGGAGCTTTATCAGCGGATTTATTACCGGTATAATTATCACTCTGGGTGCAGGATTACTGATATCCGGTCTTATCGAGAACAGAGGAAAATAAAACATCTGCGACCATGTCAAGATTAACACTACTCGTCCTGGAAAAAGAATATTCAATCCACCGGTTGAATCCACGGTCCAGGATACCAAGCCAAATATCCAGTAGCTCATTCTATTCTGTCACCAAAACAAAAGATGAACTCTCGATCGTATGCGAATCAGAAATTCCTGTAAAATGTTTGATAGAAAATAAAGGATGGTCATGCTTCAAAGTGATAGGTCCTCTCGATTTAAATATGAGCGGTATCATTGCTCAGCTATCTTCCGTTCTCGCCGCAGCCGACATTAACATATTTGCCATATCCAGTTATGATACTGATTACCTGCTGGTCAAATCAGAAAAGACTGAATTAGCCAGGACGACTTTACAGAAAGCCAATTATCAGGTCTTATAAAGAAATAATTGCAAACGGTTTGATAAAGCGGATTAACGTATTTCTCTCTTTCTTAATTCTTTTGTAGCACTAATCATGGCCAGATAAGCATCCGTTGGGACGTAGTCGGGGATAGAGTTTCCGGAACCCAAACCAAATCCTTTTGTTCTGTGCCGATACTCTCTGCCCTTTTCCAACACCAGTTTATAAACCGTATCGGCATCATTCAAGCACAGCTCGTTCATATCGATCCCGCCGAAAAGCCCGATTCGTCCATTATACAGATCGATCCATTTATCGAACGGAGCAATGATGTCTTCATTGGAGTGTTTAGCGTCGATACCCAGGGCAATCAGATCATCCATCACGCTGAAAATATTACCACAACTGTGTAATAAGAACTTCTTGCCGCTTTTATGTACCAGGTTGATGATACGTTTGTATTGTGGAAATACATGCTGACGGTAAGTCACCGGTGACATCAGTGTGGAAGCTTTGTAGCCCAGATCATCACCCATACGGAAAAAAACGAATATATCATGATAACGGCCAATTACCCAACTCCATAACTCCACATAAAGATCTCCCAGACGCCGGTAGAGATCGGCGAACAATTGTGGATCTTCAAATTGCAGGATACACAGGGATTCAAAACCGACCAGATCTTCACTGGCTTCGAAAATGCCGTAGCCACAGCCGCCATATGCTTTCATACCGGCCGGTAAAGCAGAGCGAATAGCATCAAAATGGGGAGTATATTGTTCATGGAATATTGCAGGGATATCTTTGAATGGATATTTATCAAAATCGTCTCGTGTTTGTATTGGCCCTTTTCCGCCCCTGATGGCTCCATGCCCAGGAAAACAGTCGCAAACCGAGGTTTCATAGGCGAAAGAATCATAGGTCATGTCCCGCCAGAAGTTTATTAACTTTGTGTAATAGTTGTGAAAATCCGCTTCACTGCTTCCATCCAGGATATACGACTGGTTAGTAATCCTGGACATAACCAGTGGATCGATGCTGTGTTCATATAATGGCAGGCGCTGCGGCTTTTTGTTGTGAAGGACTTGCAGGATATTTTTGTAATCGGGAGTAAAATCAATTTTTTTCATCGGAGAATTCTTGATTAAAGAAATTATCATGGGAAACTTAATTAGTGATTTTGATAAATACAACTGGTTTAGCTTGGGGAAATGGGTAAAGGGACAATGAAAGGCACTGAGGCACTATGGCACAAAGGCACTCCAACACCGATCCAAATTTTCAATTGGACATTCATTATTCTATAAGTATATTATAATGTTAGAAGTCTAGCACTTGTTCTGGAATTCTGGATAAAGGCATGATGTTCATTTTTCTTCTTATTAAAGTTACGAGTCTGATCATTCAATCCGAACACGATTTTACAATAACCAGTGGACAATTCAATCCTGAAAAAGTAAATGAAGCCATCGGTTTTGGTGCAGCCGGATTTGGGCTGTCATTAAATCTGTCCAAACGCACCTGTCTCGTAATAGAAAGTTCTTTTTCAGGATCATTTGATTATAATTATATATTTGTACCTGTTGATTTAACATTAAGAATCAATTTATAATTAAAATATATACCAGGATGTCTACGGGAAGTTGCCAACGATGACCATGGATAAATCTAGTCAAGGAAAACTATCATGAGAATAATAGTCCTATTCATGATAATATTTTTAGCAACCGGTTGCCGTAATTCAACTGAGAGCGATAATTACCCCCCTGAAGGAAAAACTTTAGTCAAAATTGATAATAGTTATTTTACCGGATCTGCCGGTGTATCCAGTAGAATCCTCAATGAACATCGTTACGAATTGATCCAATTAGAATTAGTTGATAGCATTAGCATTGAAATTCTGGCTGACGAATTCCTCACGGGAAAATTTGAATGGAACCGCTATAATCCCGGCCCCGAAATAATTTTCTCGCTGATGTATAATTTTTATGGCGGCACTATATATAATCCATATTCTGGAGTATTTCTTATTCAGGAAATAACTTTATCTCAAATAACTGGAACATTCGATCTAAAAATGCATGATGTAGCTGCCAGCTGTTCAGATTGCCCCGGAACTTTTAAATATATTGAAGGTAAATTCAGAGCGATTAAAATGTAAATGCATATCCAATAACTCTGAAATATTATTGCAGTAACAGCATATATCTTAGAAATAAACAAGAATATTCGTGAGGAGGTTTAATGAAAGTAAAACTTATAATATTTCTCTTCCTTATCTTATTATTCTTCTGTTCATTCAGCTGTAATGTAACCTCTCCTACTATCACTGCGAATAAGATCATCGGCAGTTGGAGATGGTTAGAGTCATGTTGTGGTTGGGGCGGAGACCTGCGCACACCGGAAAGTACCGGGCATAATATTGAAGTAAGATTCACTTCCACAAACAATTATTACCAGTATATCGATCATATCTTAGAAAGAGATACCTATTATAGTATTTCACAAAAAAATATTTGGGGCACCGAACTGCAGGAAGTAATAAAGATTGACAATGATGATGAGATGATTATTCAATTTAACACTGCAGATACGCTGTTATTGACAGACACTTGTATCGATTGTTACCGGCATATATATGTACGCATTGATTAACCATACAGGTAAATCAGGTTGTCCTATCGGTATCCAAAAAGGAACTCAAAGTGAAATGCTTGCTTAATTTCATATTTGCATTTCTTTTGATTAATCTGTCCTGTGATGGATTATTAGAATCAATACCCTCCTCTGGATCCACATTTTATTATAATTCATTTGAAACCGATTCAGATTTAAACGGTTGGCAGGGTATATCAACGAATAATCTATATAACGATGCTCCTTTATACGGGGGTAAAAAATCAATTTATATCTCCGGTGGATGCGTGGTACCACATGCCTGGTATACCTTCAATTCACCAGGCCGGGATATTAATGTGATAATGGAATTTTATGCTAAAAATGCGATAATAAATCCTCTAGCTATTTATCAAAAG
>CAYSHN010000060.1:0-8395 GCA_964430815.1 uncultured Calditrichota bacterium
GATGTGAAATATAAATCCCTGCCGTCCGGAGACCAGATAATCTCTTCAATCGATAGAGCGAAACCGACTGTTAATTCCTCGGTCTTACCTGTTTTACGGTTATACAACATCAACCTCTGCCGGTCGGCTTCAAAACCAGCCCGTTCCATAGAAGCATAAACAATATAAACTCCCCCTGGTGCATAATGGGGATTACAGTCATTGCCCGGACTGCTGCTGATTTTCTGGACCTTTTTGGCCTGCAGGTCATATAGAAAAACATCATTGTTGGTACTGGTGGCGATTTCGGGATCATGATTGGAGACAAAACATATCTCCTGGCCATCTGCTGAAAAACAGTAATCATTGCTGCTGCCCAAAGCGATCGGCGGGGTGTGATAAGCACCGGGAGTTATATCTTCTGCCTGTCCCTTCTCCGGATTGTACAGAAAAAGATGTCCGAATTTACCTTCCAGCCATTCATTCCAGTGCCGGTACATCAAGCGGTCAATGATCCGGGCTTTGGTTCTGCTGTTTTTCTTTTGTTCAGCGACCCGTTTAATGCACTCCTCATCGGTACAGGTCGGATCGATCATTCTCTGCAACAACAGGTTTTTATTATCCGCCGACAGTATAAAACCGGAAATATCTCCATATAAATCGGTGACCGTACTGGCCTCTCCCCCACTTAATGGTAATTTCCACACCTGGCTGGCATCACCACGCTTCGCCAGAAAATACAAATATATATCGTTCATCCCGATCTGTGGATCGGTACTGGAAGCGATATTACTGGTTAATTGTCGCAGATCGCTGCCATCTGCATTAATCCGCCAGATTTGCGTTTCGTATTTATTTTCTGCCAGCAGCGCTTTTTTAACTGTGAACACCATAAACTCACCCGATGCAGAAACCAGTGGTGAGCCCAGCCGGTATACCGAGAAAAAGGCGGGAAAATTAATTGCAGGACCGGTAGCTTCCGGCCCGGCACCGTAGGTCACGACAATTATACTCAGAACAATCAACGACGTCAGCACTTTCTGCATATCTGTTCCTCCTGTATATTCATACCAAATGATACTTTTAAAATGTTTCATATATTATTGAAATTCAAAATCTCTGGCTAATCAGGTCAAAATTTAAAAAAAATAATATTACCTATTTATATAAATTACCTTTTATTATTAAGACCACTAGTGCAAAGTATAGTTCTATATTATCTTAATTGAAACAAATCAAATTTATATCTAACTTTGATTTTTATACTTAAAGGGTAAAATCAGAATTGGTAACACAATGCACTTTTTCTTATATTAATAAACAAGAAAATAGTCATTAGGCAATTTTAATCCCTACAGCTGAGAATAGATTGATGGAGTGAGAAATGATGAAACAAACCAAGGAGCGCAGGCAGTTTAGACGTATTGTATTCACACTGGATGATGGCATAGTGGGCTTACTTGATCCTCCGGGAGTAAAAGGGGGTCAACCTATCACTGCTCAGGTATTGAATCTGAGTGAAGGGGGATTACAATTGACTTTTAATACCGTATTGAAACAACGTATCAAGGAAGGGGATCGTTTACTTTTAACCGAGATTCGTGGTTCACAGACCTCCGAGGTAGTTGTCAATGTGGATACTGAAGTACGCTGGATATCCCGTTCGCAACTTTCTGAAAAAATAGGCATTGGTTGCGAATTTAAAAACCTGCTGGAAGATACAAAACAAAAAATCAACAAAATCATCGAATTCTGGTATCTACAACGGATTCAACCCGATGAAACCAGTCCTCAGCCAAAATAAAAATCACCAGCCCTTTGATTTTAACGGTAAAACTGTGCTGGTGACCGGGGGCAGCCGGGGAATTGGCGCTGCCACGGTTGAATTATTTGCCCGTCTGGGCGCCAGTGTTGCCTTCAATTACCAATCCAATCCGCAAGCTGCTGATAAAGTACTGCGCAAAATCAGGAAATATTCTGCCTCGAGTTTTACGCAACGCTGTAATGTAGCCGATTATACCCAGGTTAAAAATTTTGTTACCGCTACCTACAAAAAACTAAAACATATCGATATCCTGATCAATAATGCCGGCATCTGGGAAGGAGGAGCCATTGATCAGTTGAGCCGCGAGGATTGGTTGCATACCATGCAGATTAATCTTGATGGTGTCTTTTATTTTACCAAATTAGTAGTGGCCCGCATGAAGAAGAGCAAGCACCCCGGGGATATAATTTTTGTTGCTTCCACGGCCGGACAGCGCGGCGAAGCCTATCATTCCCATTATGCAGCTACCAAAGGGGCCTTGATCAGTTTGACCAAATCACTGGCCGTAGAACTGGCTCCTTTTAAGATAAAAGTTAATTGTGTCGCTCCGGGTTGGGTGAATACGGATATGTCTGCCGAATCTTTGCGCCATGAGAAAAAGAAAATTGTAGCCACCATTCCACAGGGACGGATACCGGTAGCTAATGAAATTGCCGCTCCCATTGTCTTTCTGGCCTCGCCATGGGCTTCGGCCATCACCGGTGAGATACTGAATGTCAATGCCGGCAGCGTACTCTGCGGTTAGCCGGAATGAGACTGAAATAATAATTAGATTCGACCAAATACTTTAACAGGATAAAATATATGAACCGGGAAGAAGCTTTAAAAATCCTATTTGAATTCACCAAGACCGATGCTCTACTCAAGCATGCTTACTCAGTCGAAGCAGCTATGCGAGCTTACGCTAAAAAATACGGAGAAAACGAAGAACTCTGGAGTGCCATCGGCCTTATCCATGATTTCGATTATGAAATGTACCCGGAAAAACACCCAATGAAGGGAAGTGAAATTCTGGCTGAGAAAGGTATACCTGCAGATATTCGCAACATTATTCTCGGACATGCCGATTTCAGCGGGATTCCACGGGATACCCTGGCAGCCAGGGCTTTATATGCCGTTGATGAATTGTGCGGATTTATTATAGCCGTGACCCTGGTCCGGCCAACCCGTTCACTGCGCGAAGTTCAGGTATCATCTGTATTAAAAAAGATGAAAGATAAACGCTTCGCTGCTAAGGTAAACCGGGAAGAAATTATTAACGGTGCCCGGGAATTGGGTATAGAACTTGACCAGCATATACAATTTGTCATTACCGCACTTGTTCCGATTGCTGCGGAACTCGGTTTAAATCCTTGAACGATACCGGACAAGATTACCAGTAAAAGAACAGTATGAAGCGACAAGATTTGACAGAGTATCTAAATGAATTTTTAAAAATCAGCGATTTTAAGGACTCCTGTCCCAACGGATTGCAGGTGGAGGGCAAGGAAGAAATTTCCAAGGTGATCACAGCAGTCAGTGCGTCGGTGGAACTATTCGAACGTGCCATTCACGATCAGGCTGAAGCCGTGATTGTCCACCATGGTCTTATCTGGGATTTTGAACGCCCCGTATACCGTGGCGGTTACCGTGACCGGGTCCGCTTGCTATTAACCGAAAATATCAATCTATTGGCCTACCATCTGCCGCTGGATGCGCACCCTGAAATCGGCAATAACGCCCAACTAGGCCAGGCTTTGAATCTTAAAAATTTGCAATCCTTCGCCGACCGGCATGGAAACTATATCGGCATCCGCGGGACTGTTGAAGGTGTTCCCAAAGACAATTTTTTCGTTAAAATCGAAACACTGGTAAACCGCCCGATTTTAGTATTTCCATACGGACCGGATTATATATTTAAAGCCGGTGTTATTAGCGGGGCTGCTCAAAAAGACGTCGTTCAGGCTGTAGCAGAAGGGCTGGACGTATTTATCACCGGTGAGGTCAGTGAGCACATTATGCATTATGCCAAAGAAGAGAAAATTCATTTTGTCGCCGCCGGTCATTACGCTACTGAAAAATTTGGTATTATGGCCCTGAGTGATCATCTGTCCAGGAAATTCCCGCTGCAGGTTAAATTTATTGATATACCCAATCCCGTTTAAGATACAATAGTCCCTGAGTGCTTCCTATTCTTTTATTATCAATAAAAGTTGCAACATATTCGGATTGCTGCCTAAATTTTTATATAAATTTAATCTGGCGCAAAGGAGTAAGCATGTCCTTCTTCAATAAACTTATAGTGCTTTCTTTACCGGTTGTCCCCAAATTTATCGTTCATCTCTTTGCTAAAAAATATATTGCCGGCTCCCGTTTGACCGACGCCATCAAATTAATCCAGAAGTTGAACGCCCAGGGGATGTGCGCTACTATCGACCTGCTTGGTGAGGAAATCAAAAACCGGTCTGAAGCCTTACAGGTTGTCACTGCTTATAAAGAAATTTTAACCGCCATCGTCCAGTATAAGTTGGACTCTAATATATCGGTTAAACCAACTCATCTGGGATTAAAGATCGAAAAAGAATTCTGCTATAATAATATTCGTGCGGTGGTTCTGGAGGCCAGAAAAAATAATAATTTCGTCCGCATTGATATGGAGGATCATACCTGCACCACAGATACGATTGAAATATTTGTACGGTTGCAGCGGGAATTCAATAATGTGGGTGTGGTGCTGCAGGCCTATCTGCGCCGGACCATAGCGGATGTTGATTTACTGGTGCGACATAAAGCAAATCTACGTCTCTGTAAAGGAATTTATGTGGAACCGTGGGATATAGCCTACAAGGATCCGATAATCGTAAACAATAACTATACCTATTGTCTGGAAAAATTGTTGACCTCGGGATGTTATGTCGGTATCGCCACCCATGATGAGAAACTTGTCTGGCAGGCTCTGGCCCTGATCGATAGACTCAAACTAAAAAAGGAAAACTACGAATTCCAGATGTTACTGGGAGTTGAAGAACAGTTGCGTAGTATAATCGTAGGCGCTGGCCATCGTCTGCGGGTCTATGTACCTTTCGGTGAAAAATGGTATGCTTATTCCACCCGCCGCTTGAAGGAAAATCCCAATATGGCCGGTGATGTCCTGAAAAACATATTTAGTTGATGAAAACTATTTTTGACGTACCCAGATACGCAGATCTTCGGGGGCCAACGAAAAATTAAATTCTCTGCCGGCTTTTAACACCGATTCTTTCCTGTTTTTTAAACCTTTCGACGGTTCAATGCTGTCCACTGTTGCAATTAACCGCCAGTTCCGGCCGGCCGGCAATTTTATTTTAGTAAATTCGCCCTGAACAGTATCGGTATTGACCAGTACCAGGATTTTCTCATCAACCATGTATCCCAGTAGCCTGGTGTTCTCAGGTTCAAACCAGCGATAATAGCCATTAACTGGCTTGTCTTTTATCCGGAACACCTTGCCGGTTTCACTTTTCCTTAGCGCAATCAAACCTCGCCAGAAATTATACATATTTTTATAATTACACTTGATGGCTCCTTGATCTTCACCGGTTTTTTTCCCTTTGGTCTCCCAGTCGAATACATTCGCTGCAGCCAGATTGTAAGTATCCCGTTTGCCGTGAAAATACAGATAGGCGCTCTGAAATTCTTTCTTAAGTTCCACTAACGGGGCATGGCTTTTGTTACGTAAAAACTCGGTTCCGCCATGCATTACCACCGGTCCTAATGTAGTGAAAAGAAAAGTGGCGGCAATTTTAACCCGGTTTTCTTCAACCCCCTGGCGGGCATCCCAATCCGTTCTAGCAAAGCGGTCAGCCAGAGTCCAATTATCATGAATATCCAGATAACTGATCCCATCCAGCGGGGTATCATCCTCAGGAAATCCGGCGCTTAATGCTTTTTCAGCATTTTCACGGTCCCCATTACCCCCTGCATATCCGCGGTCTCTCCATTTATCCTCGGGATTTGACGGCGGTCCGCAAAAGGCATTGCGGGATTCATCCTGAAAAAAAGTTATCGGAGCATCGGCTTTGTACCAGTCCCAGTCGGGATTATTTTCAAATTGCGGATCGGCCGAAGCAATCCATGGTTCGCCATAGATGATTATATCCGGCCCCAAAATACGCCGCAGATTGAGCAGAGTCTGTTGATCGGTCAGTCCGGCCAGATCTATGCGGAAACCATCCACACCATATTGATTTATTAGATTTGTGCATTGATCATACAACCAGCGCTGAACCATCGGCCGTTCTTCAGATTTAACCTCTGTGCCATATTCACCAATATAATCCAGGTCTTTATTGGTCCGATAATAATACGGTTTATCAATAACTGAAAAATTGAAAAAGTCATTGCGGCCATCCATGCGCTCACCGGTGTGATTAAAAACCACATCGACAATCACGGCAATACCGGCATCATGCAGCACCTCCACCAGATCACGAAACTGCTGATTCTGTGCCCCCCATTCGGTTCCTTTTTCCCGGTACCTGCTCTCAATGGCAAAAAAGTGGGTGGTGCGGTAACCCCATTGATAATTCTCTTTATTGATACCCTGATCAATCATGAATGGATCATTTAAAAAATACTTTTGCCACTCCTGATCCGGAAAATGCAAAAACTCCTGTACCGGCTGTAGATGCACCACATTGATCCCCAGTTCGACTAAATGATCGAAACCAATTTTTTCACCCTTTTTATTTTTTAAATTTTTTTCAAAAAATGCAGTAAATGTGCCTTGCTTTTTTTCCGCTACAGGCAGCAGACGGGTAAAATCCTGTACATGCACTTCATAGGCAATCACATCCTCCATGGCCGGACGCCCCCCTTTAACTGCTCTGGGTGGTACCACCTCCGGCCAGATCCGGCATGGTCCAAAACTGTCGACACTTACCTGTCCATAGGGATCGGTTATATGCACAGGAACTTTTTCATAAAAATTATTCCCCGGTTCATCCGGGCCATGAATGGTATAGTCATAATACAGACCATTTAAATTCCCGGCTAAACTTACTTCCCACACACCGTCTCTATCTACCGTTAATGTATATTGGTTGAAATATTTTTCCCCCGGATTATGATACAAATATAAATTAACCGCCGTGGCTCTGGGAGAAAACAAACGGAACCAGGTGCAATTAGCAGCGGCATCATAGAAAGCCCCCAGTTTCTTCTCGGAGTACAGATATTTGATCCAGCCTGCATAGGAAGCGAGTGCTTCAACCTCATGCACTTTGTCCCGTAGATAATAAACCCGTCTGATATCCAGGTCCTCGGCCGGATATATTTGTATCTCTCCCGGCTTTGTGTAGAAAACTTGCAATATTTTGATTTCCCGGCCACTGGCATCCGTTAAGCGGTAATGATCAGGATCCAGGGAAACAGACACCTGCCGGCCGGAAATAAGAGCGCGAATATGACGTAGTCCGGCGATTTCTGCTTTTAAAACGACCAGGTTTGTATCTGCCTGGAAAATTAGATTACCCCCTTGTTGGTTTTTTGCTGTTGGCGGTGGCTGCAACCAAATACCGGTATCAATTCTGAACTTAAATTGAGTATTGGGTTCAATTTCTTTCATAGTTTTTAATTTCCAGATCCCTGCCTCCCGTTCATCTTTATGCAGATACCAACTACTATCCTGCAGATCATGATCCCAGTGGCGAAACGATCCTTCCACGATCACCCGGTATGGTTGAAGTTGATAGATCTGTTCATCAAAAATAAAATAGAACTGATCACCGTGATATTTGTAGCCCTGCAATCTTTCAGTTGATGAATAGTTCGATTGGCCCATTACCATTGCAGTCAAGAAAAAAACAATTAGATCAATGATCACTTTCATGGTTACCTGCCTTTTGCGTCTATTTCAACTTTCCTGGTCGTTCATCTGGTTAAGGATGTCATCACGTACAATTAACAGAATACCGGACTGGGGAACAATAAGATATTTTTTACCTTCAAATTCTATTTCAACCGATGTCTTGCGCAGGAACAGGATATAATCCCCTTCATCAACTTGCAGCGGCAGATATTTAGCATCCTGTTTGGCCGAACTCCACGGTTCATCGGAAACCGAACTGGGATCCGGCAACGGATAACCGGGACCCGTCTTTACAACATAACCTCCCTGAATTCTCTCCTTTTCCTCCATGCCCTGCGGCAGATATAAACCAAAGTTGGTTTTTTGCTTGGATTCATCAGGAAGGACCAACACGCGGTCACCAACTACGATGAGTTGTTTTTTGGGAGATGATTTTCTGCTGCCCATGCTTAATCCTTTACATTAAATTCTGGTTGCTGGTTCATAATCTACCAATTAATTTAATGCCTTTTCAATGCTAAAATAACTTATTCCCTGAGTACCTGAGTCCCTTAGTTCCTGAGTAATCTTTTCGTACTTCGCGGCAAAGGTAAACGCAGAGGTCGTAGAGTAAATATTAATAGAAAAACATCGGCTCTGGAAAGGACCACCTGCAGACATTTACCAGTTACCTATGATTAATAGATTCCCACCTGTACTACAATCAAGAAAGGCATCCCTTCGGCGGGAATGACACTTTGTCCCTGTGTCCCTTTTTTCTCAGG
>CAYSHN010000060.1:8495-11671 GCA_964430815.1 uncultured Calditrichota bacterium
CACCGGGCAATAAAGCAAATCAATAATAACGGTAACATGGAGTATGGTTATGGCCAAGAACAAACAAATATACCTTGCTTTATTGGGTTGTGGAAAGCTAGGCCAGAGTATATATAAACTCTGGCTGGAACGGCGTGCCAAAATTCTGGAACAGACCGGGATTGACCTTAATATCAAGTATATCCTGGTCAAGAATATCCGTTACAAGCGCGACTCTGCGATTCCGCCCAAAATTCTCACCGATGATGTCAATAGCATACTGAAAGATAGTAGTATAAAAATCGTGATTGATGCCATGGGGGGTATTGAACCCACCTACGGTATAGTTAAACAATTTCTAGCACAGGGTTGCCATTTGGTATCAGCCAATCGGGCCTTGCTGGCCAGTAAGATGGGTGAAATTTTTGAACTGGCCCGTACCAAAAGGGCTCATTTACAATTTAATGCTGCCCTGGGCGGGGGCATACCCATCATTCACACCATTCGTCGTGATCTGATCGCTACCCGTATCCTGGGCATCTGGGGAGTAGCCAGTGGGACTTCAAATTATATTCTGAGTGAAATGACTCGCACAAATAAAAGTTTAAAAGAAATCCTCAATTCCCCTGAAATACATAAACTTTCAGAAAGTCATATGTTATTGGATTATGAAGGATCTGATTCAGCGCAAAAATTATCCTTACTGGCCGCCACCGCCTTTGGTACACAGGTAAATTACTTGCAGGTCTATGCCGAAGGAATATCCACACTGAAAACGATCGATATTAAATTTGCCGATGAGTTTGGTTACCGGATTAAATTGCTGGCTATTATCAAGGACCGTAAATCCGGGCTTGAGTTGCGGGTTCATCCTACACTGGTACCCAAAAATCATCCGCTGGCTTCTGTCGATTATGATTATAATGCCATATTTATACAGACTGATACAATCGGTGAATTTATGCTTTACGGCAAGGGAGCCGGAGTTTATCCAGCAGCAACCATGATCATACGTGATCTGGTCGAGGTAGCTACCTCAATTCAGACTTCCCCTCAATATATGTACGAATTCCCGATCTGGAAAAATAAACCGGTGATACCGATTACGGATGTTATCTCGCAGTACTATCTGCGTTTCACCTGCCTGAATGTCCCGGGTGTCATTGGAAATATTGCCACAATACTTGGTGAAAATAAAATCAATATCGGATCCACCCATGCTTCTGCCAGTATTTTAAAAAAGCAGGAAAAGACCAGCTTTGTGCACATTTTTACCGAACCAGCTCCGGAGCATGAAATTATAAAATCGCTGAACACGATTAAGAAATTGAAAGTAGTTCGTGGTGAAATAAAACTATTCCGCATCCTGGGAGAACTATCCTATGGCATCCGTGATATTACTACCTGATAAAAATTATTCCGTCGGTAAAATAATTGGCGTTGGTCAAAATTATGCTCAACATATTGCGGAGATGGGCGCCGCAAGAAACAATCCGCCGGTTCTGTTTTTAAAACCCCCCACGGCTATCCTGACCGAAGGCAATCCCATTAAACTTCCTGGTTATAGCAACAATGTACATCATGAGGTTGAACTTGCCCTGTTAATCGGCAAAACCGGCAAGGATCTCGAAGCAAAGGACTGGCGGCAATATCTGGCTGGAGCCGGGATTGCGCTGGACCTGACCCTGCGCGATTTACAGCGTCAGGCTAAAGACCGGGGTGAACCCTGGAGTGTGAGTAAGGGTTTTGATGGCTCCTGCCCAATTTCTGCCTTTACACCCCTGGCTCATATTAAGAGTCTCAATAATCTGCGACTTGAACTGGAAGTGAACCACCTGATCAGGCAAAGTGCCTCTACTGCAGAGATGATCTACCCGGTTGATCAATTAATCGCCTACATATCCGGATATTTTACTCTGGAAGCCGGAGATATTATTTTAACCGGTACTCCGGCCGGTGTCGGCAAAATCGCTTCCGGCGACTTGCTGCAGGCCAGGATTGAAGGACTGGGGGAAATAAAATTTAATGTGGAATAGAATATTTAATGAAATAAATTGTTCATTTTGAAATATATACCAGAAGTAAAAAATTTTAATCAAAACTTTGAGAATTTATGAATGATACTACAGCAGCAAAATTTTTAACCCTGGTTAACATAATCGAAAAACTGCGTCTAAGCTGTCCCTGGGACCGCCAGCAAACGGCTGAATCCCTGCGCCAGTATATCCTGGAAGAAGCCTATGAAGTGCTGGAAACCATTGACCAGGCAAACCCGCATAAACTGAAAGGGGAATTGGGAGACCTGCTATTACAGATCATTTTACAGAGTGTAATTGCCGCCGAACAGAACCATTTTACCCTGGATCAAGTTATCGACGCTATTACGGTTAAAATGATCGAACGCCATCCTCATGTTTTCGACGATCTGCCGGTCGATGGCGTTAAGGACATCATCCATAACTGGGAACAAATAAAACTTAAAAAAGAAAAGCGGACATCCCTGCTGGCCGATATTCCGCTTAATTTACCTGCTTTATTGCGCGCGCAGCGCATTCAGGAAAAAGCCGCAACAGTGAATTTTGATTGGCCTGATGTATCGGGAGTGCTGGAAAAAGTGGAGGAGGAAATCAGGGAACTCAAGCAGGCTTTGCTGAAAGAAGATCATCAGAATATGCAGGAGGAAGTGGGTGATATTATTTTCAGCTTGGTCAATTTCTCACGTTTTCTGGGATTAGTAGCTGAAGATGCTCTGAGATTGACCAATGAAAAATTTATCAAACGCTTTCGATTTATTGAAGAATATTTTCAACAGGATTATGAAAAAATGAAACAGGCTAAACTGAATGAACTGGACTTGATCTGGAATAAGTCCAAGGAGCAATAAGCTGATGCCCAGGTCTGACGAATCCCTGATAATGGATTTTATCAAATCGCTCTCCGGCTCATTAAATGAGGAGAATCTGCCGGAGCGATTCTGCCACTATCTACAGCAAAAATTTCCTGATATTTCATTTGCCCTGTTAGAGCATACGTATTCACCCTGGCCCTACCGGATATTGACACCCGGTGCTTTTGCCGAACAGGCCGTAGGTGTTCTGACCAGTCTGAATCTGAAAAACTATATTGACTGCCGGGAGCAATCTTTTTTTGAAATTAAAAATTACCATATTTTCCCCTTTAAAGATTACCAGGAACAT
>CAYSHN010000061.1:0-11480 GCA_964430815.1 uncultured Calditrichota bacterium
TGCTTTTGCAGCCCTACCGTTCGGCTACGGTTTAGTCGCCTCTAACATCGATATTGGTATTTTCTATATATCAGCCATTACCACCTTTGTGGTACTGGGTGTTCTAATGGCAGGTTGGTCCAGTAATAATAAGTGGTCGCTACTGGGTGGTATTCGCAGTGCAGCGCAAATGGTCTCCTATGAAATCCCGACCGGGCTGGCTATTCTGACAATTGTGGTTTTAGCAGGAACGCTTAATATGCAGGAGATTATTAATCTACAGGGGGGCTGGCCCTGGCACTGGTTCATTTTTAATAATCCATTTTCTTTCATCGCTTTTTTTATATTTTTCGCTTCGATATTAGCGGAAGGGAATCGTACCCCATTTGATTTACCGGAAGCCGAAAGCGAGCTGGTAGCCGGTTATTTGACCGAGTATTCCGGAATGCGCTTTGTTTTCTTTTTCTTTGCGGAGTGGGCGAATCTGTGGGTTATGTCAGCGGTCATAACAACTTTATTTTTGGGCGGCTGGCAAATACCCGGAGTAGCTGATCTTGGATCGATAATTAGTCAGTCTAGTAGTGTAACGAAATATTTATGGATTTTAGCCAGTGTGGCCATATTTTTTATTAAAACACTTGTCTTCGTTTTTATTGTAATCTGGGTACGCTGGACTTTACCCCGCTTGCGGGTGGATCAATTAATGGTTATGTGCTGGAAATATTTTGTACCTATAGGTTTTGTATGTCTGATGGGTTCTGCTCTGTTTACGATCCTACCGCAAACAGGTGCCTGGAACTGGTTTCATTTAAGTCTCAAAATTATTTTAACAATATTGGGATTTGGAATGGCATTTGCGTTGATAGGACGCTCTATTTATAACATTCGCGCACTCAAAGATAAAATATATTTAAAAATATGGGAGTAATTGAGTGGTATTAGCTATAAAGAATTATTTTATAAATATCAAGAATGCTTTTATTTCGATTTTCGAAGGGATGGCCGTCACCTTGTCCTACATGGCGCGTAAGCCGATGACCATTCAATATCCTGATCGTATTTCCAAACCGGTTCCGGAGATGTTGCCCGCCACTTATCGCGGTGTACTGGAAGTGGATATAAAAATCTGTACGGGTTGTCTGGCTTGCCTGAAACGTTGTCCTATCGATATAATTAAGATCGAGACCTTCAGAGATGTTGAAGCGAAGAAGAATTTTATAACCCTTTTTGATATTGATATCGCTAAATGTATGTTCTGTGGATTATGCTCCGAAGTATGTCCTACCGGTTCCATCCGCCATAGCACTGAATTCGAGGTCAGCAATGCCAGTATTGTCAATTTGGTATTGCACTATGTCCGGTATGGGGATAAGGTTCCAGTATATAAACCGGTAAAGGATCAAGAACCGCAGAGTATACCTCAGAATGAGGCCTTTCGTCAGGTCCATAAAGACTGGGATGCTGCTCCGCTATTGGACGCTGATACAGTGCGGGGTGTGGTTCGCTGGAAATCCAACAATCCTGCGGAGGAAAAATCATAATGAATCCGACCTTTGCAGATATTTTATTCTATTTCCTGGCAGCAACGGTTTTGATCTTTGGTGCGGTGGTAGCATTTTCGAAAAATATCGTGCATTCCGGTTTTGCCTTATTGGGTACATTCGCGGGGGTAGCAGGGTTGTATGGTATGCTGACCGCTAATTTTTTAGCCGCGGTACAAATCCTGGTCTATGTGGGTGGTGTTCTGATCATTATTTTATTTGCTATCATGTTAACACGAAATATTCAGGATGCGAAACTATCCAATCCGACACGAAAATTGCTGCTGGCCGTTATGTTTGGGCTGGTTATTGCTTCCTTATTAATTATTATAGCAGTTAAATTTCCCTTTGCGGAAAAGAATCCAACAGATGTTCAGAACACAGTATCACGGATCGGCGATGCTTTACTGGGGAAGTATTTAATTCCCTTTGAAATATTATCTTTATTGTTGCTGGCGACAATGATTGGTGCAGTAATGATGGTGCGCAAAGAAATCAAACTGGAGGAAACCAAGGAGCCACGTTCATGAATCTGACCATTGGATTAGCACATTATCTGGTTGTGGCTGCATTACTATTTTCCCTGGGCTTGGTCTGTGTGCTGGCCAGACGTAATGCGATTGGCTTACTGATGGGAGTGGAATTGATCCTTAATTCCGCTAATATCAATTTAGTAGCATTTGCTCAATATGTCGAACAAAATATTTCAGGGCAGATTTTCGCACTTTTTGTGATCGTACTGGCTGCGGCTGAGGTTGCAATTGCCATGGCCATTGTGTTATCGATTTTCCGTTCTTTTAAACATATCGATGCCGCCACGACGATCGAATTAAAGGAGTAGGCATTTGCAGCAGAATTTGGAAGTACAGTGGCTCTGGTTGATACCGGTATTACCGTTACTGGGAGCGTTTATAAATGGTGTTTTTGGCTTAAAAATCCACCAGCGCTACGGTGAACGGCCAATTCATACGATTGCCATCCTTTTCCCGGCCAGCTCATTTCTTATTACCATTTATTATTTTATACAATTGATGCAACAACCGGTCGAATTGCGACAACTACTCTGTTATCTATTCGATTGGATTCAGATCGGCAGTTTTTCCATCCCCCTGGCGTTCTGGTTTGATCCCCTTGCTGCGGTTATGACTTTGATGATCACTTTTGTCGGTACTTTGATTCATATTTATAGTATCGGTTATATGCATAAGGACCCAGGTTATTGGCGCTTTTTTGCCTATATGAATCTATTTATGTTTTCTATGCTTACTCTGGTCCTGGGTGATAATTTTCTATTGATGTTTGTCGGTTGGGAAGGGGTTGGTCTATGTTCGTATCTGTTAATTTCTTTCTGGTATCAGGATCTGAAAAATGCCAAAGCGGGGATGAAAGCCTTTATCACCAACCGGGTAGGTGATTTCGGATTTACCATAGGAATATTAGCACTGCTCTGGGCGCTGGGTGGAACCTGGCAAGGTGCTAATTATTCGTTTTTATATCCGGAGCGTTTAACTCTGGTATTTCGCCAGGTGCAGGAATTTGCTCCATTGTTGGTTGATCAAAAAATTTGGGGTATTGCTGTACCGACACTGGTTTGTCTATTATTCTTCTGGGGCGCAACTGCTAAAAGTGCACAAATTCCATTATATGTATGGTTACCTGATGCCATGGCCGGGCCAACACCGGTTTCAGCATTAATCCATGCTGCGACTATGGTTACGGCCGGTGTTTATATGGTCGCCAGGTTGAATTTCTTATTTGCTTTATCGGTCACGGCTATGACCGTCGTGGCGGTTGTTGGTGCACTGACCGCTCTATTCGCGGCAACGATTGGTTTGTTTCAGTTTGATATTAAAAAAGTATTGGCCTATTCAACCATCAGTCAATTGGGTTTTATGTTTATTGCAGTGGGAATTGGTGCTTATTGGGTGGGAATTTTTCACCTGTTGACACATGCCTTTTTTAAAGCTTGTCTTTTTCTAGGCTCAGGCAGCGTGATCCATGCCATGCATCATGCCTATCATCAAATGAATAATCATCATGACGATCCGCAAGATATGCGCAATATGGGTGGATTGAGTAAATATATGCCGATCACTCGCTGGACCTATCTGGCTGCCTGTACAGCTATTGCAGGTTTTCCATTTATGTCTGGATTCTTTTCTAAAGATGAAATTCTGTGGAAAGCGTTTTCAAATTCCAATACTCTGATTCCGGGGCAAATACTGTGGTCACTGGGAGCCGCTGCTGCTGTTTTAACTGCATTTTACATGTTTAGAACTTACTTCATGACATTTAGCGGAACTTTTCGTGGCGGTCTGGCCACTGAAACGCATCTGCATGAATCACCGCCGCCTATAACCCGGGTTTTACAAATATTAGGAGTGTTGTCAATTATTGGCGGTGTAATCGGATTACCTCATTTGTGGCATCTGCCAAACTGGCTGGAAGGTTGGTTAAAACCTGTCTTTGAATCGGCCGAAGGTCTTCTGATCTGGCGGGAATATCCGTCCGCCACGGAATGGCTGCTGATGATCATATCGATCAGTATCGCTCTTACAGGTTTTGTATTTGCCTACATATTTTTTAAAGATTCCCGTTCAAAGATTCCTGTTAAGTTTAAAGAAATGTTTCCAGGTCTGCATCGTCTGGTGTTCAATAAATATTATATAGATGAACTTTACCAATCCACCTTGATTAACGGCTCCGTAATTTTTTCAAAAATCTGTGGGTGGTTTGATACCTATATCATTGATGGTCTGGTAAATCTGATTGCCTATATCGGCCGCTTGTTCTCCTGGCTTAATGGACTGCATGATACTTATGTTATTGATGGTGCGGTCAATGGCCTAGCATATCTAAGCGGCAAATTTGGTCAAACGATCCGCCAAATACAAACCGGTAGAATTCAGACTTATATCTATATTCTTCTTGGTGGCGGCCTGACACTGATCTTAATTCGTTTCATTTTATAAAGATAACGGAGTTCTTATGACGGAATCTACGATTTTAACCTGGATCATCTTTCTGCCTTTGATAGCCATACCCATTATACTGGTATTACCGGAAGAAAAAAAACAAGCCATTCGCTGGACGGCCACGATTGCTTCAGCCTTGCCCTTGGTTTTGTGTATCTACCTGCTGACTATTTTTGATCCGACTAATACTGGCATACAATTCCAGCACCATTTTGTCTGGATCCGTTCGTTTAATATTGAATATTATGTTGGTATCGATGGGCTTTCTATTCTGATGGTTTTACTGACTGTGCTAGTTACATTCATCGCCTCAATATCATCGTGGGGGATTGAGAAAAAAGTACGTGGTTATTTTTCACTCTTTTTGCTATTAGAAACCGGAATGCTCGGAACTTTCTGCGCTTTGGATTTTTTTCTATTCTATGTCTTCTGGGAAGTTATGTTGCTGCCCATGTATTTTCTGATTGGGATTTGGGGAGGACCACGCAAGGAATATGCAGCCATTAAATTCTTTCTGTATACATTGTTTGGATCGTTATTAATGCTGATAGCCTTGATTGCTTTGTATTACAATTCGAATCCGTCAACGTTGGTCGATGGCACACCCACCGAACATACGTTCAATATTATTAAATTGATCAAGGAAAATGATTTTTCCACAGCAGCTCCTCTGCTTGGTTTTGAATTTTCGAAGATTGTTTTCGTAATGTTGTTCATCGGTTTTGCTATTAAGATTCCGATGGTCCCCTTCCATACCTGGCTTCCAGATGCGCATGTGGAAGCTCCTACACCTATATCCGTTATTCTGGCTGGTATTCTGCTGAAGATGGGAGGATATGGTATCTTGCGCATCAATTTTGGGATTCTTCCCGAAGCCACTGTTTGGGCCGCACCGGCTTTAGCCATTTTGGGTGGTATCAGCATCGTCTATGCCGCATTTGTCTGTATGGCGCAGAAAGATTTAAAAAAATTAATCGCCTACTCTTCGGTCAGTCATATGGGTTTTGTGCTGTTGGGTATGTCCGCCTTCACCGATCAGGGTATCACTGGCGCGGTAATGCAAATGTGGACGCACGGATTAATAAGTCCGATGCTGTTCCTACTGGCGGGAGTGATTTATGACCGCGCACATCATCGTGAGATAGATGGTTTTGGCGGATTAGCTTACCAGATGCCGGAATATACCGGGGTGCTGGGCCTGGCTTTCATGGCATCTCTGGGTTTACCAGGTTTGGCGGGTTTTATCAGTGAAATTCTGGTTTTTCTAGGGGCTTTTCCGGTATATCGTACTATTACAATTATTTCTGCTTTGACGCTCATTATTACGGCGGCCTATTATTTATGGGCACTGCAAAGAATGTTCCTGGGTAAACTGAATGATAAATATGCTAATCTGCCTGATTTAAACTGGCGTGAACGTTTTACTCTTTATCCTCTGGCTGCACTGATCGTAATTCTGGGAATCTATCCCATGCCTACGCTTGATCTAATCACCAAGACTCTGACCTCGATGATCAAAGTTTTCCAGGTTTAAGGAGATTAGAAATGCCATCGATTCAAATCCTGTTAATTTATCCGCAGATAATTCTGAGTGTCGGGATTCTGGTCATTCTGCTGATCGGAATTATCTGGAAAAATCCTAAGTCAGTGCAGAGACAGGTAACAGTGATAAGCATTATTTTTTTAGTTCTCACCACGATAGTGAGTGTATCGTTAGATAGTACAGGTGAAATTAACAATCTATTCCGCTTCGATACGTTTACACGCTTTTTTCTGCTTTTTGCCGTTTGCTCGGCGGGTTTAACTATAATTTTATCCTCACAATCTATGGAGATATCATTACGTCGTTTTCCAGAATTTACTGCATTATTATTGACAATCGTGATCGGTATCTCTTTAATGGCGGCTGCCGAGGATTTATTAATGGCTTATCTGGGTATGGAAACGGTAAGTCTGGCTTCATACGTCTTGACTGGTTTTAAGAAAACACATCGTCACTCTCATGAGGCCGCCTTGAAATATGTAATCTTTGGTGGTGTTGCTTCGGGGATTATGGTCTTTGGTATGTCTCTGCTATATGGCTTAGCAGGGACAACTTCTTTCTCCGGAATTGCGCTGATCCTGTCAGATTCAGGTTCAATTTTAAAAGCCGGATCTGATACGGTGACTTTATTGGCCATTATAGTTGCGTTGATCATGGTCTTTACCGGTATTTTTTTTAAAATTGCCGCGGTACCTTTTCACATGTGGTGTCCTGATGTCTATCAGGGGGCCCCAACGCCCTTTACAGGGTTCTTAAGTGTGGCACCTAAAGCAGCAGGTTTTGCCCTATTATTACGATTTATATCTATTTTATTGCCTCAGGCCAATGTCGAGTTAAAGACATCGTTACTGGCGATCCTCGGCTTGATTTCCGCCGCCACCATGACCCTTGGTAATTTCACAGCCATAAATCAAATGAATGTGAAACGCTTACTGGCCTATTCATCCATTGCTCATGCCGGCTATCTGCTGATGGGGGTAACGGTGCTTGATGAATCCGGTTACAATGCCATATTATTATATCTATCCATTTACCTTTTCATGAACCTGGGAGCTTTTGCTGTAGTTCAAATTATTGCTGATACGACAGGCAGTGAAGATATTTCAGCTTTCAAAGGCCTTGGTTATCGTATGCCTTTTGCGGCCCTTGCTCTGGGAGTTTTTCTTTTCTCATTAGCCGGGATTCCGCCATTGGCCGGTTTTATCGGTAAATTTTATCTGTTCGCTGCACTTATCAAAGAGGGCGGATTCTGGTACATCTTTTTAGCTCTCATCGGAATTCTGAACAGTGTCGTAGCTCTGTTTTATTATGCTCGCATTTTACGTGAAATGTATTTGCGGGGAATGGATATCGAAAGTCCGCTTAAATTAAATTGGATTCATACGGGTGTACTTGCCGTGACTGCTTTGGCCATGATTGTATTCGGTTTATACTGGGAACCACTGCGTAAACTGGTATCGAATGCTGTGGTGAACTTGAATCTGTTATAGTATCTTTTGTAGCAAACCATATTTATCTTTACCTAAAATACCTCCAACTGTGGATTCTCAGTAAAATATTTTTTCCCAATGTATCTGTAATTAATTTCTGATTATATTATAGAAATTTTAATTAATGATTCCAATCAACTCCTCTGTGTGGAGAGCGTTATGTTGAAAAAATATCAAATTTCCAACGGACGCATTATAGAATCTTCTGATAATACAGGTCCGGTAGAAGTTTATATCAAACTCACTGATGTCGAAAAAAGATTTTTAATAGACGATCTGAAATTAGATGAGCATACCCTGGATTCGGCCACCGACCCGGACGAGCAATCACGTTTGGAATTTGAACCTGAACATATCGCCATGATTTTAAAAATTCCGAAGAATTACTCAGCCAAAGATCAATTTATGTTTCGTGTCGGTTCAATGGGTTTGTATCTGTTTAAAGAGCGATTGATCATTATATTGTCCGAGGACATACAACTGTTCGTCGGAAAACATTTTAATAAAGTATCTTCGCATGTGGATATCTGTTTACGCCTGATCTACACGGTCATTAATCATTTTAATGAACACCTTAAGATCATCAATATGGTGTCCGAGTCTCTGGAGAGCAAGATCAATACCTCCATGGAAAACCGCTATCTGTTAAATCTATTCACTCTGGAGAAGAGTCTGGTTTATTATCTGAACAGTATCAATTTCAATACAATTCTGCTCGAGAAACTGAAACTCAATGTCAATAAGGTTGGATTTAGCCAGGAACAGATTGAATATCTGGATGATATCATTATTGAGAACAACCAGTGTTACCGTCAGGCGGAAATTTATTCCAACATTCTGGCCAGTATGATGGATGCCCGCGTATCTATCGTCAGCAATAATTTGAACATTTTGATGAAGACCTTGAATATAATCACGATTGCGATTATGGTCCCAACCTTTGTGGTTAGTGCTTTCTCCATGAATGTGAAAATTCCCATCCAGGAACATCCGTTTGCTTTCTGGATCATCCTCGGTATGGCCATGATTTCCGTAGTAAGTTTCATGTTGTATTGGAAAACAAGAAAATGGTAGAAAAAGTATTAATTTAATTTAAGCCTGTTCAATCTGAAGAATTTTTTAATATTATATGATACATGGATTAATCAGTAAAGGATACAAACCAATATGCTGAATCCTATCTTAATTGGCAAAACATCTCCGGCGCAGAAAGGGATAGAACAATTGATTCTTCCTCATATGGCCAATCGTCATGGATTGATCACTGGCGCCACGGGTACAGGAAAAACGGTCACCTTACAGAAAATTGCCGAGAGTTTTAGCAAAATCGGCGTTCCGGTATTTATGGCCGATATTAAAGGAGATTTATCCGGGATTAGTCAAAGTGGTTCTGCACAAAATACTAAAATAACCGATCGTTTGAAAACGTTGGGTATTTCAAATTATAACTTTAGTTCCTGTCCGGTCACTTTCTGGGATGTATTTGCTGAACAAGGACATCCTCTGCGGGCAACCATATCCGAAATGGGTCCCTTGCTACTGGCGCGTATGCTGAATTTGAATGATACCCAGGCCGGTGTATTAATGATCGCTTTTAAAATTGCTGATGATAATGGATTACTGTTAATCGACCTCAAAGACATACGCTCACTACTACAATATGTCGGCGATAATGCCAAACAATTTACTACTCAATACGGCAATATATCTGCTGCCAGTGTGGGTACTATCCAGCGCGGCCTGCTGACCCTGGAACAACAGGGGGGTGATAAATTTTTTGGTGAGCCTGCACTTGATTTAATGGATTTAATTCAAACCGATAGTAATGGTCAGGGGATGATCAACATACTGGCTGCCGATAATCTGATGACCGCACCAAAACTATATGCCACCTTCCTGCTATGGTTGCTTTCTGAACTGTATGAGCAGTTACCCGAAGTCGGGGATCTGGAAAAACCCAAATTGCTCTTTTTCTTCGATGAGGCCCATTTGCTTTTTAATGAAGCTCCTGAGGCGTTGTTGGAAAAGGTCGAACAGGTGGTACGCCTGATCCGCTCCAAAGGTGTCGGTGTCTATTTTTGTACCCAGAATCCGATTGATGTTCCTCTCAAAATTTTAGGCCAATTAGGTAACCGGGTTCAACATGCTTTACGCGCTTTCACGCCACTGGATCAAAAAGCGGTAAAAACGGCGGCGGATACCTTTCGTCAGAATCCGAAATTCAACACGGAAACAGTTATAAGTCAATTGGGCGTTGGCGAAGCATTAACCTCCTTTTTGGATGAAAAGGGAATTCCTGGAATGGTGGAACGGATCTTAATTATACCCCCTTTCAGCCAGATTGGTCCCATCAATCCCGATCAACGGCAGATACTGATCAAAGGATCAGTACTCTATGGGTTTTATGAAAAGATTGAGGACCGTGAATCAGCCTACGAGATATTGACCAAGCAGGTTGAACAGGCAAAAATGCAACAAGAAGATGAAAAACAAGATGCAGCCCGGATGAAAGAGCAGGCCAAAATGGAAGCTTTGCAACAAAAGCGAGCTGAACAGGAAGCACGTTGGCGCGCCCGGGAAGAGCAGCGCAAAGCCCGGCAAACTGCGGACATTTTCGGGTCGCTGGCTAAAAGTGCCGCACGTACAGTGGGAAGCACTTTAGGCCGTCAAATTCTTCGTGGTGTACTAGGGGGAATACTGGGTAGTTCCAGAAAAAGTTGATAAATTCCAGCTATATCAGCATATCTGATTTCATGCTGCAGAAGTAAGAATAATGAATTTAGATCTGAGGAATAAGCTCGTTCTCGTCTCAGGTGCCAGTGGGCTGATTGGTACAAGTCTCATAAAATTATTACTGGCAGAAGGGACAAAAGTCCGGGCTCTGGTGCGAAATCCATCCAAGATTAAGTATATCCAGCATCCAAATATTGAAATTAAAGTTATCAATTTCGCAGATCCTGCTACGTTAAAAAACACTGTTCAGGATTGTAAAGTCGTATTTCATCTCGCTGGAGTTTTGAATGAATTCAAACCTTATGCTTATTATAGGCAGGTAAATGTCGTGGGGACCAAAGTACTGGCAGAACTGGCAATTGAAGCAGGAGTGGAAAGATTCATTCACACCAGTACAGTCTGGGTTTATGGTCTACAGATTGTAGGACAAATTGATGAGAATTCACCGCAAGTCAAGAGCGGACATTTCTACGCTGATAGTAAATTAGAAGGTGAAGAAATTGTCCATCAACTGGTGCAGGAGAAGAATCTTCCGGCAGTTATTGTATTACCCTCACAGGCTTATGGTCCCGAAGATCCCAGCTGGACCCGAAGACCGTTGGAATTGATGAGCAGTGGCCGGATGATACTGGTCAATGATGGGGAAGGGCTGATACAGCCCATCTATATCGACGATTTGGCAGAGGGGATATTATTGGCGGCAAAAACAGGAAAAGTAGGACAATCCTATATTTTATGTGGTCAGAAAAGTATAAGTATTCGCGAATATTTTAGCTTGCTGGCGAATCTTGTCGGCAAAAAAAGATTACCCTCAATTCCGAAATGGTTAGCACTTTTTATGGCCCAGTCTGCAGAATTTTGGGCCAGGCTAGTCAATAGTAAACCTGTCTTTACCCGCCAGGAGATACTGGCGACTCTGGTACGAGCAAGTTATAATGGTGACAAAGCCAGGAAAGATCTTGGATTTATTCCAAAGACGGATCTAACGACTGGTGTGGCTAGAATCAAACAGTGGTTAGAATCTGGTAATATGTAACTTGTTTATATCATGTTCCCAATTTTGTACGAAGATGATAATATTGTGGCAGTTGATAAAGCAGCAGGATTGGCAACTATTCCTGAGCATATGATTGAGCAGCAATCTCTACTGCAGGATTTGACCAAACTATATCCATTTAAAATATATGTAGTCCATCGTCTGGATAAAGAGGTAAGTGGT
>CAYSHN010000062.1:0-11411 GCA_964430815.1 uncultured Calditrichota bacterium
ATCAATATCGATGTGTATCTTATATGATTGGCAGGCAAACGTCTCCACTTTGCCCGTCACCCGGTCATCAAATCGCGCTCCAAGCGAGACTAACAGATCGCAGTTATTTACAGCCTGGTTAGCCCAGTAGGTACCATGCATTCCCAGCATTCCCATCGATAATTTATCATCAGCCGGAAAGGCACCCAAGCCCAGCAAGGTCATGGTCACCGGTATGTTATTTTTTCTGGCGAAAGAGACCAATTCCGGTGTTGCCCCAGACATGATAACACCCCCGCCCACATACAGCAGTGGCTTTTCGGCTTCGCTGATTTTTTTGGCTGCTTTTTTAATTTGAACTTTATGACCATCATAATTCGGTTTGTACCCCCGGATCGATATTTCTTCAGGATATACGAACTCACAAAGAGAACCGATCATATCCTTGGGCAAGTCAACCACTACCGGACCCGGTCTTCCTGTCGAGGCGATGTAAAATGCTTTACGGATGGTACCAGCTAAATCGGCCAGATTACGGATTAAAAAACTGTGCTTGGTGATAGGTCTGGTGATACCTATAATATCCGCTTCCTGAAAGGCATCGTTACCTATCAAATGAGTTGCAACCTGTCCGGTGAATACAACAATCGGTACTGAATCCATGTAGGCATCAGCAATACCGGTTACCGTATTGGTAGCACCAGGACCCGACGTAACCAACACCACTCCAACCTTACCAGTAGCCTTAGCATACCCTTCGGCCATATGCGTAGCACCCTGTTCATGCCTGACCAAGATATGTTTCAAAAACCTGACATCGTACAGTTTTTCATAAATCTTTAAGGTCGCTCCGCCGGGATATCCGAAAATATATTCGACCTTTTCACGCCGCAGACATTCGAAGAATATGTCTGCACCTGAGATTTTATTTTTGCTAACCATATCGTAGACCTTTCTATTTGGATCCAGGTATCATTAAAACGGCCCCACTGCTAGCAGATGTAACCATATATGTATAACGGGCCAGATACCCTTTTTTGATTTTCGGTTTAAAAGGTTTTAAAACTCTAAGACGAGCTTTTATTTCTGCTTTGGATAATTTGACCGATAGTTTTTTGCCAGGGATATCGATCTGAATTATATCGCCATTTTTCAGAGCCGCCAGAGGTCCTTTTTCAGCCGCTTCCGGAGAAACATGCCCGATGCAGGCACCACGCGTCCCCCCGGAAAAACGGCCATCGGTAATCAAGGCGACTTTATCACCGAGTCCCATACCCATCAGTGTACTGGTGGGAGTAAGCATTTCGGGCATACCCGGACCACCGCGGGGACCTTCATAGCGTATAACTACAACATCGCCGGGTTTAACCTGGTTGGCCAGAATACCCGCTACTGCTTTGTCCTGCGAATCATATATCCTGGCCGGACCGTCATGGACCATCATTTTAGGATCCACTGAACCGGTTTTGACGATGGCGCCCTGCGGTGCCAGGTTTCCAAATAATACCGCCAAACCTCCGGACGAAGAGTAGGGATTATCCACTGTGCGGATCACTTGTGGATTAGTACTCCTGGCGGTTGCTATATTTTCACCCAGGGTTTTTCCGGTAACAGTCAAAGCGGACAGATCGAGCAAATTCTTGCGCCGCGACAATTCATTCAGGATCGCAGGTACCCCTCCGGCCTGATCAACATCTTCCATATGTACTTCCCGGGTAGCCGGACTGACTTTGCAGATGTAAGGTACCCGGTCCGACAATTTATTCAGGTCGTTCAAATCGAATTTCATATTTAACTCCGCGGCGATGGCCAGAACATGCAGAACCGTATTGGTACTGCCGCCCATAGCCATGTCCAGGGTCAGTGCGTTCATAAAGGCTGCTTTGGATAATATCTGGGATGTGGTGATATTATCCAGTACCAGTTTGACGATTCTGCTACCCGCCTGGCGAGCCAATTCCTGCCGGCGCGGATCAACAGCCAGGATAGAACCGTTGCCCGGTAAAGCCATGCCAAGCGCTTCCATCAGACAGTTCATGGAATTAGCGGTGAACATGCCGGCACAGGAACCACAAGTAGGACAGGCCAGAGTCTCCAATTCTTTTAATTGCGGTTCGGATATCTCTCCGGTTTTATATTTCCCGACAGCTTCGAACACCGACACCAGATCGATTTTCTCCCCTGCTAAAGTTTTACCGGCTTTCATCGGTCCACCCGAAACAAAGATTGCCGGAATATCCATGCGCGCTGCAGCCATCAGCATACCTGGAACAATTTTATCACAATTCGGTATGCACACCATCCCATCCAGACGATGTGCTTCCATCACCGATTCAACCGCATCAGCGATCAATTCCCTGCTGGCCAGGGAATAGCGCATGCCGATGTGACCCATAGCGATGCCATCATCGATACCGATGGTGTTAAATTCAAAAGGAACGCCGCCAGCCTCACGCACCGCCTGTTTGACAATCTGGGCAAATTCATGCAGATGTACATGCCCCGGAATTAAATCCGTATACGAGTTACAGATACCTATAAACGGTTTGTTAAAATCCGCCTCATTTTTAATCACACCGGTTGCCCTAAGTAAACTACGATGCGGCGCACGTTCAAAACCTGATTTAACCAAATCTGATCTCATAATTACCTCAATTTCTAACAACTCAAAACTAACTTCCTACTTCGGGTCAGTCCCAAATTGCAGGATTTAGTGTATAATTATTTTTTGCAGATTTGGGATTGACCGATTATCAGCCTATCACTAGAATCAGGCTAATAATGATAATCCCAATAAGAAGGTTAAGTAGATAAAGGCTTAATATGGATAAAACCGACACACGACCGCCTTTGAGACTATTCATATCTCTACTGTCCAATCTACTTCTGCTGATCGTGTTTTGCATAAATATTCGGTAAAATTTATAAAGTTAAATTTAAACCTATAAAATATTTTTAATTTTGTCAAGTATTCTGAATATTTTTTTTAATTTTTTTTCTTTATACTAGCACCAACAAGAAATAAAATGGAACAAGGAAAATGTGTATAATCTTCCCTTATGTTGAATAATTATTAAAAATATTTAAGAAGTTTCTTGACATTCCAAAATTCATATCTTAATTTTCACCTCAATATTTAGATAATGTTTGGAGGATAGTTTTAATAAAATAGACATATAAAAATTTTTCTTATCGCGAAAGGTGGAGGGAACGGGCCCTGTGAAACCTTAGCAACCCCTCTGGATAGAGGAAGGTGCTACGTCCTGCCCTGAGATTAGGGACAGATAAGAAGATGGTCAAATTTTAAACCTCTTCTGGAATCTACCCGGAAGAGGTTTTTTTTTAATCATGCTGTAAAAAAAATAAATATATATATACAAGAAAGCGAGGTAATAGATGGCAGAGCAAGATTTCAGGAAACGATACAGATATGAGACCCTGCAATTACATGCCGGACAACAGCCGGATCCCGTCACCAAGGCCCGGGCGGTGCCTATATATCAAACCACCTCCTATGTATTTGATGATGCTCAGCATGCGGCTGATTTATTCGAACTGAAAAAATTCGGTAACATATATACCCGGATAATGAATCCGACCACCGATGTGTTTGAACAGCGTATGGCTGCGCTGGAGGGTGGGATTGCAGCCCTGGCTACGGCTTCCGGTCAAGCCGCACAATTTATTGCCTTGAATACCATTGTCCAGGCCGGGGAAAATATTGTTTCTACCAGTAATCTGTACGGTGGGACTTACAATCAATTTAAAATTTCCTTCAAACGACTGGGCATTGAAGTGAAATTTACCACTGAAGATACTCCTGAAAAATTCAAAGCATTGCTGGATAAAAATACCAGGGCTATCTATATAGAATCCATCAGCAATCCCAGATTGAATGTTCCGGATTTTACAGCCATAGCAAAAGTGGCGCATGATCATGATATCCCCCTGGTGGTTGACAACACCTTCGGTGCTGCCGGGTATCTGACTCGTCCTTTCGATTTTGGCGCAGATATCATTACCGCCTCGGCCACCAAATGGATCGGCGGACATGGAACATCCATCGGTGGAATCATTATCGACAGCGGGAAATTTAATTGGGCGAACGGAAATTTCCCGGAATTCACTCAACCCGACCCCGGTTATCATGGCATGAATTTCTGGGAAACATTCGGCAGCAGCAGCCCTACGGGAAATATTGCCTTTATCATCCGGGCCCGGGTGGAAGGTTTGCGGGATTTTGGTCCGGCTTTGAGTCCCTTCAACGCCTTTTTATTGTTGCAAGGATTGGAGACATTGTCTTTGCGGGTAGAACGCCACTGCCAGAACGGACTGGCTCTGGCTGACTGGTTAAGCAAACATCCCAGAGTAGCCTGGGTTATGTACCCAGGATTGAAATCTCATCCAACTCATAAAAATGCCAGAAAATATCTGCGTGCAGGTTTGTTCGGTTCCATGCTAACCTTTGGAATAAAAGGTGGCCTACCTGCAGGTAAACTATTTGTTAATAATGTGCGCTTGGCCAGTCTGCTGGCTAATGTCGGTGATGCTAAAACCCTGGTCATTCACCCGGCTTCGACCACCCATCAGCAATTATCCGAAAAAGAACAAATCGATTCAGGCGTTTCACCCGATATGATCCGGGTCTCAGTTGGTCTTGAACATATTGACGATATTATTGCCGATTTCGATCAAGCCCTGGCTACGGTTTAAGCAATGAAAGGTGATTTCATGATACAAGGTAGAACCCAACTGATACAACTTTTTGATTCCACTCAGCCGTTACGGATGGATAGCGGTTATGATTTATTTCCGGTAACCGTTGCGTATGAAACCCATGGTCGTTTGAATTCTGAAGGAAGTAATGCTATCCTGATCTGCCATGCTCTGACCGGTGATGCTCATGTTGCCGGTGAAGGTGTGTACGATGAAGAAGTTTTACTGCAGGCACCACATTTACGGGCCATGAAAGCCGGTCAGCTGGGCTGGTGGGATGGCATGATCGGTCCGGGCAAAACATTTGATCCTGCGCGGTATTTTATTATATGTTCGAACATCCTGGGAAGTTGTTATGGAACTACCGGACCGTGCAATTCAAATCCTGCCAGTGGTGAACCCTACCGGAATAGTTTCCCGGAGGTGAGTGTCCGCGACATGATCAAGGAACAGTATGCGCTGTTGAAAAAATTGGGTGTTAATAAATTACATACGGTTACCGGTGGTTCATTAGGGGGTATGCAGGTAATGGAGTGGGCGGTAATGTACCCTGATATGGTTAAATCTATCATCCCCATCGCCACCTCTGTTCAGCATTCAGCCTGGTGTATAGGTTTGAATCATCTGGCCCGGCAGGCCATTATTAACGATCCGGTCTGGCAACAGGGTCAATATGACTCTCAACCGTTTAAGGGTCTCAGCCTGGCCCGGCAAATTGCCATGGTTTCCTATCGGGCCGATCTGATTTTTAATTCACGTTTTGCTCGCGAACAGGTCAATTCCATCTCACCTGGTTCCAATGACCAGCATTTATTTCAGGTGGAAAGTTATCTATCGTATCAGGGGGAAAAATTAGTTAAGCGATTTGATGCCAATACCTTTCTCTACCTGTCCCGGTCCATGGACCATCACGATGTAGCTCTTGGACGTGGAACACTGGCTGATGTGTTGGGAGCGATCAGAGCTAAGACCCTCTGTTTGGGCATCGATTCTGATATTCTCTACCCGGCTCATGAACAGCGTTCTATCTCCAGTCAGATACCGCATTCCAGTTATCGGGAAATTAAATCCATTTATGGACACGATGCTTTTCTGATTGAATTTGAACAATTGGCCAGAATAATTAAGCCGTTTATTGAAGAAAAAGTACACTAGGTAAGATCTTCTATCGGTGAAAGGGATAAAGGGGATAAAGAGAGACAGAGGGACAAAGAAACAGATACATTATTTGAATAAACTATCTCTATATTTCTATGTCTCTATGTCTCTTTGTATCTTTGTCCCTGATTTGGCTTTTAACATTTAAGGAGTACTTCCAAAATGATCATCATGAAATTTGGCGGAACATCAGTAAAAAATTCACAGGCCATCCTGAATGTTGTCTCAATTATTAAAAAATACCGGAAGCGCAAGCCGATCATCGTATTATCGGCTATGGCTGGCGTTACCAACACCTTAGTCGATGCACTACAGGCAGCCGTGAGACAACAGAAACTTAAAGTCAGGAAGTGCATCGAGCATATAAACTCTTTACATCTCAATACAATTGCAGAGTTGATCACCACAGCTAAACTCAAAAAAAATCTTACACAATTCATCACTACGGAGACGGAAAAATTAAAAATTCTGTTGAGTGCTGTGGAAACTATTCGTTTTAAGAGTGAAAATCTGATGCCGGCCATTTTATCAATTGGGGAAATTTTATCTTCGCAAATTCTGAATGTAACTTTAAATCAGGCAGGAATTGATACCCGGTATATTGATGCCCGCAAATTTATCATCACCACTGATCCTCAAAACGGCAGCAAACCAATTCCCCGGGCGATTCGCCGGGCTGCTTTAAAATATATCACTCCCTTACTTAAAAAAGATCGAATTATCATCACGCAGGGATTTATTGCAGCTACACCCGAAGGTGTACCGACCACCCTGGGGCGCAACGGATCCGATTACAGTGCTTCCTTACTGGGAGCAGCACTAGAAGTTGATGAAATTCAAATCTGGACCGATGTCAATGGCATTCTGACTGCAGATCCAACTATTATTCCTACGGCCAAACCGTTGGAGATGATGACCTTTGATGAAGCCTCCGAATTAGCCTATTTCGGCGCACGGGTATTACACCCGGCGTCCATTCAGCCGGCGATGGAACGGGCTATACCGGTACGGGTATTGAACTCACATTATCCGGAGGAAAAAGGGACTATTATTGTACCCAATATTACAATACGCGAAAAACCTCATGTCAAATCGATCGCTTATAAGGAAAATATTACTCTGGTCACTTTACAGTCTTCGAACCTGCTTTTTTCACCGGAAATTCTGGGAGAATTTTTTCAACGGATGACCCAATATGGTAAACATGTTTATGCCGTAAATAAATCAGCTACTACACTTTCTTTTACCATTGAAAAGCAGAAAGGTATCGCCAAGATCGTAAAGGAATTAAATTTTAGTGGTAACATCCACATTGAATCCGGGAAAGCAATTGTCAGTATTGTTGGCCAGAACCTTAAACATAATCCGGTGATAGTCTGGCAAATCATTAAAATGCTGGGCGAAGCCAGAGTAAAACTTGATTTAATTTCACAAATGTCCTCCCAGATCAGTTTTATGTTCATTGTCGCTGAAAAGGATATTGAAAAAACAGTGAAACTTTTGCATCGGGAATTCATTGAATAAAATGTGATATCTGAATATAGAAAAGTGATTGATTAAAATAATGTTATGCTTAATTGCAGCGGTATTATTATAAATATATTTGCATATTTATACAAATATTCATATCTTTACCGCATTTTATTTAAATAGCATGTATAAAAGATAAATAATAAATTATTATCTATAAGTGCAAATGATGATACATGCTGAGGAAGAATTAATTTTAAGAAAGGAAAATCGGGAATGAATAAAACTTCTGAATGTCCCGTTTGTGGTTCGAAAATTGATGTCAGTCCGGATACAGTGGTAAGCGAACTGCTTACCTGTCCGGATTGTGGAACAGAACTGGAAGTAGTTAGTGTCAATCCAATCAAACTGATCGAAGCACCACAAGAAGAAGAGGATTGGGGAGAATAAAATTGCTACAAATACTTGATTCAACTTTAAGAGAGGGTGAACAGACACCCGGTGTTTATTTTGACAGTCATATTAAAGTAGCGATTGCCGATCTGCTGGATCAGATCGGCATCAATATCATTGAAGCCGGACACCCGCTCGTGTCCAAAGATATTTTTAAAGCGGTAAAACAAATCGCCAACCGGAAACTGAAAGCCATCATTGGCGCCCATTCGCGTTCTCTGGAAAAGGATGTGGATCAGGCTCTGGAATGCGGCGTGCAGTTCCTGGGCATTTTTTATTGCGTAGCCGAAGACCGTTTAAATCATGTTTTTAAAAAAGATTTAAACAAAGCAATTGATCAGATCACCAAGGTTATCCGCTATGCCAGAGAAAAAGATCCGGATCTACTGATCCGCTATACACCGGAAGATACGGTCCGTTCCGAATTCCAGAACGTTCTTGATGCAGCGGCGGCCGCCATTCAGGCCGGCGCCAATATCATCAGTGTGGCAGATACCACCGGTTATATGATTCCGGGAACAAAACGCAGTATGTATGATTTTGTTTTAAAATTAAAAAATAGCCTGGCTCAGCAAAATCTATATCCCAAGATCGCCGTGCACTGTCATAATGACCGTGGTTTTGCCCTGGCTAATGCCTTAGATGGTTTCCGGGCCGGCGCCGAGATCATCGATGCCTCGATTCTGGGTCTGGGTGAGCGTGCCGGAATAGTAGATCTGGCCCAATTAATTATCACTTTAACTGTTGACTTTGAGCAACAGGGTAACTGGAATCCACAGAAACTAAGTGAACTATATACCCTGGTCAGCAAATATTCAGGAATACCCATTCCGGCTCATTTTCCGATTATGGGTAAAAACGCTTTTACCCACTGCGCTGGGGTGCATACCCACGCAGCCCTGATCAATCCGGTACACTACCAGAGTATCGATCCTAAAATAATCGGCAAGAAAATGAATGTTTCGCTCGACCATATGTCGGGACTTTCTTCCATTGAGTGGGCCCTGGAGCAATTAGAAATCAAATATGATGACGCCCTGGCCGAACGGGTGCTGGCTATGGTCAAATCCATCGGCCAAAAAGGACGTTCTGTCGATTTCAATGAACTCAGCCACATTGTAGAATGGTGTATCAGCGAACATAAAAACGGCGAAAGTCTGGATATATAAAGTACCCATACTTTTAAAATATCAACTAACTTACGTATAATTAATCATGGAAAAATAAAATGAAAATTGGATTTTTACATTCTGTACTTAGAAAAGATGAAAAATTTTTAATCGATGAATTTAATACCCATAAACATGTAGAATTGAGTATGATTGATGACCGGCTGTTATCTTTTAATCTAGGCAAAGACAAATTTGATTACACCCTGGTGCTCGAACGGTGTATCAATCATTCCCGGGCTCTGCATGCTATCATATTATTCGAAAATGCCGGCATCCCCTGTATCAATTCATCGCAGGTAGCGTTTACCTGCGGTGACAAATTACTGACTTCGAAAAATCTGGCAGCGCATCATGTACCACAACCAGAAGTAAGAATTGCCTTTACCGAAGAATCAGCCATTCAGGCGATTGAAGCGATGGGTTATCCGGTGGTGATAAAACCGGCTGTGGGTTCCTGGGGCCGGTTACTGGCCAAAATCAATGACCGGGATGCCGCGGAAGCGCTTCTGGAACATAAAACCATCTTGGGTTCTTATCATCATTCCATTTTTTATATTCAAAAATATATCGAAAAGAAGGGGCGTGATATCCGTTCCTTTGTGGTAGGCGATAAATGTATCGCTGCCATTTACCGCACTTCCCAACACTGGATCACCAATACCGCCCGGGGTGGAATCGCCAGCAACTGTGTGGTCACCGATAAAATCAGCGATCTCTACTTGCAGGCGGCCAAGGCGGTTGGGGGTGGCATCGTCGCAATCGATATTTTTGAGACAGCGCATGGTATGATGGTCAATGAAGTTAATTATACCATGGAATTCAAAAATAGCATTACTACCACCGGAGTAAATATTCCCAAATGCATTGTTGATTATGTAATAAAGGTAGCAGAAGGAAACGCGAATTGAGTAAAAGCAAGGTAACCATTGTTGGTGGTTCGGGGTATACCGGTGGTGAACTGCTGCGGTTATTATTATTTCATCCTCATGCCGAGATCAGACAAATAACCTCTCAAAGTAATCCCGGAAAGTTTGTTCACCGCATACATCCGAATTTACGCAAGATTTCAGCCCTGAAGTTCTGTTCACCAGATGAGGTGGAAGGCTGTGATACACTGTTTCTATGCCTGCCCCACGGAGAATCGATGCGCCAGATAGAAAGATATAGAACTCTGGCCCCTAAAATCATCGATTTAAGTGCTGATTTTAGATTAAAAGATAAAGCCGACTATCAAAAATGGTATCATACCGATCATAGTCAGCCAGAGTTATTGAATCAGTTCATTTATGGTATACCAGAATTGCATCGTCAGGAAATAAAACAGGCCAGCCTGGTATCCAGCGCCGGCTGTAATGCCACCGCCACGATTCTGGGATTATTTCCTCTGTATAAGTCCGACCTGGTCGAATCTGACCGTACTGTGGTCGAAGTAAAGGTAGGTTCAAGTGAGGCCGGGAATAAAAGTTCCGAATCTTCACATCATCCCGTACGCAGTGGTTGCGTACGTTCCTTTATGCCTACCCAGCACCGGCATGTTGCTGAAATGATCCAGGAATTAAGTTTTGGTAAAAAGATCCAGATCCATTTTTCAGCAACGGCTATCGATATGGTGCGCGGTGTGCTGGCTACCTGTCATGTCTTTCTGAAGAATAAGTTACAGGAGAAAGACATCTGGCAGTTGTATCGCCAGACTTATGGCGATGAACCGTTTATCCGCCTGGTCAAGGACCGCGAGGGTATCTATCGCTACCCCGAACCGAAACTCTTGATCGGCAGCAATTTCTGCGATATCGGTTTTGAACTAGATGCGGATAGTAACCGGTTGGTGATCATCAGTGCCATAGATAATCTGATGAAAGGAGCCGCCGGCCAGGCGGTGCAGGCTTTTAACCTTATGCATGGATTTGAAGAAACAATCGGTTTGCAGTTCCCAGGATTACACCCGGTGTAACCACATGTGCCGTCTACTATATATTAAATCGAAAAATCCATTTCCTATTCCTCACCATTTGCAGATTTTTGCCGCCATCGCCAAACACAGTAAAGAATACCAGGGTCATGGTTGGGGTATGAGCTATCTGCAACACGGGAAATGGCAACATTACCGTAATATAAAACCGGCGTGGGAAGACAACCTCAACCAATTTGGCCGTACTACCTTAATGCTGGTCCATGCCCGCAGTGCCTTTCAGGATCGTGACATCACTATTGAAAATAACATGCCCTTCTATGACCAGCGTTATATTTTCATATTTAACGGTGAACTGCATGGGGTTAAGATCAAAGCTGAAGGCCGGATCGGCGCTGAAAAAGTATTTAATTTCATCAGACGTCTCGATCACGGCGATATGATCGCGACTATCATTAAGGCTGTGGATATTATCGAAAAGCACAGTACGTACATCCGGGCCATGAATATTATTATAGCCGACAAAGATGCGGTTTACATCGCTTCCAGTTTCA
>CAYSHN010000063.1:0-11374 GCA_964430815.1 uncultured Calditrichota bacterium
ATCCCAGATTGATTTTCGTCTATACCGATAGGGGATTTATCTGTACACCATTGGGCAGTAAAACGCCTACGGGTGCATAGGCCACGATCTGTCCGGCAGCAACATTCGGTGCCCCACAGATGACCTGTAATTTTTCCCGGCCGGTGTAAACTTCACATATGGAAAGACGATCGGCATTGGGATGCCTGTTTACATTTAAGACCTTAGCCACAATGATTCCGCTGAAATCCGGCAAGGTAGTTTCTACCTCTTCCACTTCCAGGCCGGCCATAGTCAGTTTCCGTGCCAGTTCATGGGGAGTCAAATCCACTGTCACATATTCCCGCAGCCACTGATAAGAAACACGCATTTTAAAGATCCATCTTCATTATTAGATATTAAAACTGGGCCAGAAATCTCAGATCATTTTCAAAAAAAAGTCTGATATCGTCGATCTCGTATTTAATCATAGCAATGCGGTCAATACCCATACCAAATGCATAACCGGTATACTTTTCCGGGTTATAACCTACCGCCTTGAAGACATTAGGATCCACCATACCTGCGCCGGAAATTTCCAGCCAGCCGGTATTCTTACAAACCCGGCAACCTTTGCCGCGGCACGATGCACACAACATATCATACTCAGCGCTTGGTTCAGTGAACGGGAAAAAACTGGGACGGAAACGCACTTTGATATCGGCGCCGAACATTTTATGGGCAAATGAAGCGATCACCGGTTTCAGATCGGCAAAACTGACTCCCTGATCCACTACCAGTCCTTCAACCTGATGAAAAAAAGGAGAGTGACTGGCATCAGGAGTGTCACGACGGTATACGCGTCCCGGGGCAATAATGCGGATCGGTGGTTTATGAGCTTCCATCACCCGTATCTGTACCGGTGAGGTATGAGTTCGCAGCACAATGTCATCGGTTATATAGAGCGTATCCTGCATGTTACGAGCCGGATGATTCTTAGGAATATTGAGGGCTTCGAAATTATAATAATCGGTCTCAATCTCCGGGCCATCTTCCACCCGAAAACCCATGCCCATAAAAATAGATTTGATCTGTTCCAGCACCAGGGTGAGAGGATGTTTACGACCAAAGAAAAGCCTGCGGCCGGGTAAAGTTAAATCCAATTTACTTTGCTCGATCTGGCCAGCCCCTAAACCTTTGGAAAAATCCTGAAAGCGCTGGTGTAAAAAAATCTTTAATTCGTTTAGTTCTTTGCCAATCTGCGGTCGGATCTCAGCATCGATATCTTTTAATTCAATAAATAAATCTGCTAGCAGACCCCTGCGGCTCAGATATTTTGTGCGGACGTCTTCTAGTTGTTCAGCCGAAACAACTTTCTGCAGTTCAGCTAAAAAACTATTTTTAAGTTCGGTAACACGAGTGTACATATCTGTTTCACCATAAAAAAAGAAGTACGTCGAGACGTACTTCTAGTACAATATCCAGGATTCTAGACCGGTTCAGCTGCTTACTTCTTTAACAACTTTTTCGAATCCCTGCGGATCACGGATAGCCAGATCAGCCAGGGCTTTGCGGTTCAATTCGTTGTTTTTCTCATTCAATTTATGCATAAAAACGGAATAGGACATACCCGCCTGTCTGCAAGCCGCATTGATGCGGGCAATCCACAGACGCCGGAAACTCCGTTTTTTTGCCCGCCGGTCACGGTAAGCATAACTCCAGGACTTATGTACCTGATCACTGGCCGTCTTAAAAAGGCGACTTTTACTGAGACGGTATCCCTTGGCCGCATGAAGTATCCCTTTTCTTCTCTGTCGCGCTGCGGCATTGTTCGTTGCTCTCGGCATGACAATATCTCTCCTTACGATGCAAATTATTATTTAAGAATCATTTTATGTACGCGAATTTCATCCGCTGGGGAAACGGTACGTTCAGCCCGCAGGTTACGTTTCCGCTTGGGTGATTTTTTAGTCAGAATATGACGGTGATGGGAACTGTGGCGTTTAACTTTACCTGCAGCATTTACTCTGAATCGTTTAGCAGCTCCCCGGTTTGATTTCATTTTCGGCATAACGATTTATCCCCTCTTTTCTATTTTAATATCATAGTCATAGTTAATATTCTTCCTTCAAACTTCTTTTCACCTTCCACTTTGGCAATATCACTCAGGGTAGTGACAACTTTTTCCAGTAGTGCTTCTCCGAATTCCTTGTAGGCCATCTCACGGCCCCGGAACAGGACGGTGAACTTTACTTTATTTTTTTGTTCCAGAAATTTTCTGGCATGACGTACTTTAAAATCGAAATCATGTTCTTCGGTTCTGGGCCGAAACCGGATCTCTTTGACTACAATGATATGCTGTTTCTTTTTACTATCTTTTTCCTTTTTGCTTATTTCGTATCTATACTTGCCATAATCTAAAAGCTTGCACACCGGCGGATCCGCATCCGGGGCAACTTCAACCAGATCATAACCTTCTTGTTCAGCCATACGCAAGCCCTGGGCGGTGGGTACAATACCTATCTGCTGGTTGTCTGCACCGATCAGCCTGATCTGAGGCACTCTGATCTGATTATTTACTCTGATTTTTTCTGGTTTAATAGTTTACTCCTTTTATCTTAGTTTATGCTTTTGATTTTTATTTCGCCGGTAATCCTGGTTATCAATTCCGGCAGACCCAGCGATCCCACGTCACCACTGCCCTTGCGGCGAATGGATACCTTGCCGCTTTCGATCTCCTTATCGCCCACGATAACCATATAAGGAATTTTTTGTAATTCTGCTTCACGGATCTTAAGATTTATTTTCTCATTGCGCTGATCAAGTTCGGAACGGATACCCTGCTCAAGTAAAGCCCGATTGATCTCTGCGGCCCGTTGATGATGCCGCTCGGTTATCGGTAAAATGATGGTCTGTAGTGGTGCTAACCAGACCGGAAAATTACCGGCATAGTGTTCAATCATCACACCAAAGAATCTCTCCAGTGATCCCAGCAGAGCCCGGTGAATCATAATCGGTTGATGATAAGCACCATCTTCACCTACATAACGAATATTGAACTTTTCAGGCAGGTTGAAATCGACCTGAATAGTTGAACATTGCCACGACCGCCCTAAGACATCTTTAATCTTGATATCAATTTTCGGACCATAAAAAACCCCTTCACCCGGATCAATCTTATACGGGACCCTGTTACCATCCAGAGCCCGGCGCAGGGCTTCGGTGGCCGCATCCCAGTTTTCCGGTGTACCCACATAATGCTCCGGACGGGTGGAAAGAAATACCTTATATTCCTTGAAACCAAAAGTACTCAACATGTACATAGTAAAATTCAATACCCGTTGAATCTCGGCTGTCAACTGCTCTGAAGTACAATAGATATGGGCATCATCCTGGGTGAAACCCCGCACGCGCATCAATCCGTGCAACACACCCGAGCGTTCATAGCGATAGACCGTACCTAATTCCGCATAACGCAACGGCAGATCTCGGTAACTGTGCAGTTGTGAATTATAGATAGTTATGTGAAAGGGGCAGTTCATCGGTTTGAGTTGATATTTAACCTCTTCTACTTCGATCGGTTGATACATATTCTCCTGGTAAAAACTGGTATGCCCACTGCGCTCCCACAGATGAAGTCTGGCTATATGAGGTGTATAAACGAGTTGATATCCGTTCTTGAAGTGTTCTTCTTTCCAGAAAGTTTCAATAATGTTGCGGATCACCGCTCCCTTGGGATGCCATAAAATCAGACCACCGCCGATGTCTTCCTGGATCGAAAAGAGATCCAATTCGCGTCCCAATTTACGGTGATCCCTTTTTTTTGCTTCTTCGACGCGGAACAAATGTTCCTTTAACATCTTATTATCGGGATAGGCTGTAGCGTAGAGCCGCTGCAGCATTTTATTCTTTTCATCGCCATGCCAGTAGGCGCCGGCCACCGAGAGTAATTTAAAATTCTTACCGATCTTGCCGGTGGAAGGCAGATGCGGACCGCGGCAGAGATCAGTGAAATCCCCTTGACTGTAAGTACTTAGTTTTTCGTCGATGCCCGAAATCAAATCCAGTTTGAGGTATTCACCCTGTTTTTTAAACAGATCGATAGCCTGTTCTTTGCTCAATTCCTGGCGGGTGATATTGATATTTTCATCAACGATCTTGCCCATTTCCGCTTCAATCGCCTGAAAATCTTCAGGAGTGATAGCACGATCTAGATCGATATCATAATAAAAACCGTCTTCAATCGACGGACCGATACCAAGCTGGGCTTGTGGAAAAATGCGTTTCACGGCATGGGCCATCAGGTGCGCTGAAGAATGCCAGTAAACGTCCCGGCCCTCTTCGTCATTAAAAGTTAGAATGCGTATCTCTCCGTCTTCATTGATCGGATCATATAACCCGATAATCCGGTCATTGAATTTGGCTGCCAGTGCTTGCCGGACCAATTTACTACTGATTCCTTCAGCAATTTTTTCGGCCGTGATTCCACCCGGAAATTCGCTAGTCCCCCCGTCCGGAAAACGGATTGAAACTGTATGATTCTTTTTTACCATATTTTTTAAATTTTTAATACGTTCAATACAACAAACCACGGGTATCCCGTGGTTGATGTGGGACGGGAGAGAGTTGAACTCACGACCTCTACGATGTCAACGTAGCGCTCTAACCAGGCTGAGCTACCGTCCCATAAGCTATTGAAAAACAGAAACTAAATTTAAATTTTTATCTCGCTAAAATCAATTTATTTTTTATCCAGTTCAGGTTTAATTTTCAGCATCATTTCAGAATTTACCAAAGCGCAGTAATATCGCTACGGAAAGACCACTCAGACTTTCATCGGAAGTAGCGGTACTTTCTATGCCATTGACATAACGATAGGAGGCGCCGAGGCTTAATCTGAGGAATTTAGTCACATTCAGTTCGACTGTAGCCCCGGGTTCTATCACCAGGAAGGCATCATCACGGTCCTCGGCATTATCATTATGCAGATCCTTGCGGAACCCTGCCCCGCCACCGCCGATCAGGGAGGAAATTGAAAAGTGGATCATTTTATCCGATTTTATTATCCATTCGATTACAAATCCACCGTATCCGAAAGCCAGATACTTTGCGCTATCCGGACCCAGAACCTTAGCATCCACTGCATTGGTCAGACCATACCCGGCACCGCCAAGAACTATGGAATGATTGATGATCCAGCCACCACGGCCTCCTACCAGCAAACCGAATTGGTTGTTGATATTGGTAAATTTTACCTCAGGACCTCCATAGCCACCGTGGGTGATTTCTCCTTCGCCCAGCAGGGTTTCTTCCTGGGCATAGAGTGGTAAAACCCCCAATAATAAAAGAACAAAAAACATTTTCATCTTCATATTAGTACTCCCATTGTTAATACGACAATTAATAAGACGGATTAAATGGAAATAAGTTGGTCGATCATGAAAAAAAACCCTGTTATTATTAACAGGGAATTCAGCTCAACATCTGTGGGGAGGGAAGGATTTGAACCTCCGAAGGCCTGAGCCGACAGATTTACAGTCTGTTGCGTTTGACCGCTCCGCAACCTCCCCGTATATTCTTTAATTTAAGTGAATAAAATTTTCATTTCAAGGTAGCAGGTGGAATTTTGGAAAATATTAATAGTATTAGGGACAAAGAGACATAGAGACAAAGGAACAAAGTAAAAGTCCCTGAGTACCTGAATCCCTTAGTCCCTGGGGGACATTAAGGCATTGTCATCCCGAGCTTGACCCGGGATCTATCATTTTCAAAATAGGATTTCCTCTCTGGAGAAGGGATGACTCCCGCCAAAGGTGGGATGACGGTGTGTGTGGATTGGAATTTCAACCCATGCCCTACCCCCTTGCTTATCCCGTTAACAGTATTTAGAAGTTAATTTTTGGGATTTGGTGCTTGAAATTTAGGATTTATACTAAGGGAGGATCAAAGGATTACTCCATTCTAAAATCATCGAGTTGAAAGTGGTATTTCTCCAGGAATCTTCCGTCAATTACCACATCCACTCCCAGCGTTCTTTGGTTATAGATCATTGACCACATGGTATGATATGGGTAGCCCTGTGTGACCTGGCTTAATATATACATGGCTCTACTTTCGTCAACATTTCCTCCATCGCTGCTTAACATATCATACGCTGTATTATATCGCCAGCAGGTTACATTATCAGGGGTTTGTGTACCATGAACGATAAAATTAGTACATACCTGCCAGGCTTCAGCAGGCTGAGTAATCCTGGTGGTGCCGTCAATAAATTCAATAATTGCCGAATGGCTGCTGGAATCTGAAACCAGAAAATGAACCGGGGTGCCAGTAGCAAAACTGATATTATAGTTCTTAATTAATTCTATGGTTTCCTCAACGGTAGCTGCATAGTCGAGTATTAACCGTACCACAAAAGCAGAATAGAGGGTGACTCTGCCTTGAGTACAGGGCGCTTCTGCACTAGGGACTGCCATAATACCGATGGCCAGGCCTTTTTCATTCATTCCATCCATGGGAAAAAATGGAGCCTCCAGAAGATTGTGTCGATTATTCTCAGCATCAGGAGTATTGGTATCCGAATAGCCGGAATGTTCCAAGTCAATCATGGAGAGCGAAGCATAGCCATCCGGCGGATCGGAAAACATCAGTAAGGCGATATGTGTTGTCCAGTCAAAATTCCGGCCGAACAAGCGACAGGAATCGGAACCCATGGCGGAAAAACAAGTGCAGGCGAATTTATTCTCCGCCACCCTGGCTTCAGCAAAAAAGGAAGGCATTCTGCCCGTATCAAGATATTCCCTGAAACCGTAGTCACCGTAATAGGTCATAGTGTAAAACGGGTAATAGTTAATCTTTTGCAAGCTGTTCAGAGTTTTTATCTGATCAATTTGTCTCTGTTCCGTCGGCCAGTCTCCCTGACAACCCGGAGAGAAAACGAGATATAGACTTAACAGAACACATATTATATTTAACCAGACAGGATAATGGAAAAATTTCATAATAGACATTTCCCTTCCATGCAACTTTTCACAATAAAATAATCCTCTGGTAATTCCGGAATTCCATGAACACATAAGTGGACGATACGCTGTCGATCGTTATGACATTATCCTGAGTAAGTAGCGGTACTATAAATAAAAATAGAAATAATGCTCTAAAAATCATCATATTTTTCATTCAAATTTTAAAGCATTATTTTAGTCTAAACAGGTATATAAGAAATATTAATTTATTTTTATATATATGGGCAAGCTTTATTAAAAAAAGGCACAAAGAAAAAAGTCCTTTAGTACCTGAGTACTTTAGTCCCTGTTATGTAACTACATTCTGTCATCCCGGGCATGTCGAAGACCTGGCGTTAGACAGGAATCCGCCCACTGGCGGAGGTGTCCCTTGACATTGTCGGCGGACGTGGTGTGTGGATGGATATTTTAAATCACCCTCTACCCCTTCCGGTTTCTTTGAGTAGGCAAATTTGGAACTTGGAATTTGGGATTCATATTTAGGGAGGAGTATGGGGAGGGTCAAACATCAACCTTCCCCGCCATGCTCCCTGAATATATCCACCGCCAATTGCAGCTGGTCCACTTCTAAAATTACTATGCCGTTGGTCTGCTCTTTAGTCAATGTGCTGTATAAATATTTTATGTTAATACCCGCTTTGCCCAGTTTCTCCGTCAAATGCGACAACATTCCTGGCTTGTTCGGCATGGTGACCCGCAAAGCCTCCCGCTCCTCAGTCTGATAATCATACTCCTGCAAAACCTGGATCGCTTTTGCCGTATTATCCACATGCAAACGGGCTGTATCAAAAAAAACACCAATTGCTAAAATATTGATCCCCTTCTTCTTCAATACCCGGCATAATTCGCCGATACTGCCGGGACTATCTTCCAACACTACAAAAACTTCCGATACTTTTTCCATATTCATTTTATACTCCTTTAGTTTTCATACTAATTAGCCAGGTGACCTGCCTATAAATGAAAAATGGAGGATGATTAAAATATTTATTTTCCGACCATCTATCTTCAAAGTTTAAAATAGCACTGGAAGATGATAATTACCACTTAATTAATCTTACCAATCTACCAAATGACTTAAAAATATTTTATAAGTAGATCGATCAGTTTTTTAGTTCGTTTGGTGTAAGGAGGATACATTAATTTAATCGGGCTATACCAGGTATTATACATCACCGCCCGCTCATGGGAAAAAGCCTTGAATCCGTAATAACCATGGGCGCTGCCGATACCACTGTGCCGGACCCCGCCAAAGGGCAGATTGATCTGGATATAATGCACCAGCACATCGTTAATACAACTGCCACCGGCCGAGGTACTGCTGAGGATTGTCCGAATATTCTTTTTATTATGACTGAAGATATACAAAGCCAACGGCTTATCCTTAGAGTTGATGTAGTGTAAAGGTTCCCGCAAATCCTTATATGTAAAGACAGGCAGCATTGGCCCAAAAATTTCTTCCTGCATCATGCGGCAACTTTTATCGACACCGCTCAAGACTGTTGGTGCTACAAAGTTTTCTTCCACATCGATCTCACCACCGATCTCGATTTTACCCCCCAGTTGCAGACAGGCATCCCTGATACTCTTCATCCGCTGCACATGCACTTCATTGACCATGCGGGCATAATCAGGACAATGTTTTTGAGAAGGTGTGGAATCGCCGTAGACGTCATGAATCGCCTTGCGTAGTTCAGTGATAAATCCATCGTAACAGGTCTGGTGAATGAACACATAATCGGGAGCAATGCAGGACTGGCCGCTGTTGCAAAACTTACCCCAGGCGATTTTAGCAGCTGCATCGGTCAGATCGGCACTTTCATCGACAATCACCGGACTCTTACCCCCTAATTCCAGGGTGACTGAAGTCAGATTCTCTGCTGCGGCCTTCATGACCAGTTTACCTACATTGGTACTGCCGGTAAAAAAAACATGATCGAAGGGTTGTTTAAGCAATTCAATCGCTACCTGTTTATCTCCTTCGAATACGGCGACTTCATGCTCTTCATATTTTTCACCGATCATATTCTTGATCAAACCGGAAGTATGCGGTGCCAGTTCAGAAGGTTTTATGATAACGCTATTTCCAGCCGCCAGGGCTGATACCAGTGGTTCGACCGTCAGCATAAACGGGTAATTCCACGGTGCAATAATGAGTACCACCCCTTTGGGCTCATATTGCACGTAACCCCTGGCCGTAAACATGGTTAACAAACGTCTGACTTTACGCGGCCGCATCCAGTTCTTAAGGTGCCGTATGGTATGGTTGATTTCCGACAGAACCGGATAAATTTCCATACCATCAGTCTCCGGAACAGGTTTTTCAAAATCAGCATGAAGCGTAGCCCCAATGGCGGTGCGATTGTCAAGAATCCAACGTTTTAATTTTTTCAGGGCATTTATACGTGCGACATAATCCGGCTGTCCGGCTTGTTCCTGGCGATACGCCTGTTGTTTGGCGAAAACTTCGGTAATTTTCTGGGCATTTGCTGCTTCCTGATCATTTTTACGTTCTACGGTGAAAAATCGCCCGTCATTCTGGTTTGATTCCATTTTTCTTTTCCCTGTTAAAGCATCAAATTAAAACAGATAAAATATTTGAACAGTATGTAATGAATATAAGTTCGTACTAAATGGATTGAAAATTTGTGAAGCTGATCGGGTAAAATTCGGATTTTGTCACTCTAATTGGTTTCAACTCTTTTTTGAAGTAATTATTGATACACCAGAAAAAATCCGTTGTACTTTTACACTTTTACATTTAGGACAACTTACCCGGGGACCTTTGCTGAATTTATCTACGCTTATTTCTACTGTAAATTTCTTTTTACACCCCTGACATTTATAATCATAAATTGGCATAAACAATAGTCCTCCATAATAATTAAAAAAAATACTTTCAGTTCAGTTCGAATCCCAATAAATATAAAATATATTGCCCTTGGAATCTGAATTCCAATAGATTCCTGAAAATTATACTATTTTAATAAAAAATAATCTTTCTTTGAAATACAAATTTTGTAGAGCAAAGCAATTCTGGTAGTGGTTCTCTCCACCGATTATTGTATACTGACCTTAATACAATTTGAAGAATTGGTTGCTGTAACAATCTCAGATTCAAATATAATAAATATTTGAATATAGTTTTCTCAATCTGTATTTTTGATCCGGTAAGTTTGCCCGCCAAAACAGGTGAGAAATGGATATATCAAGACGTATTTTTGTAATTTTTTTTTTATGTTTATTGGTAGCCTGCCGACCGCAAATTAAATCACCATTACCCTTTGTTCCACCCCCGCCAGCTGCACCAGATACATTCGTATTAGGAATCGATAACTTCTTAGAACATTTTCTGCAATTGGTTGAGGGAAAGCGGATCGGATTACTCACCAATCCCAGTGGAGTGAATAGCAAATTGCAGGCTACAGCCGATCTGTTATTTCAATATAAGAATATCAATCTCACGACTTACTTTGCTCCCGAACATGGTATTCGGGGCGCCGGTTACGCCGGAGAAAAAGTCACGGATATAATAGACTCTTTAACCGGCTTGCCGGTCCAAAGTTTGTACGGCACCCGCTTAAAGCCAAACCGGGAATCCATGGAAAATGTGGATATTATACTTGTGGACATCCAGGATATCGGTTTACGGGGTTATACTTTTATTTACACTATGGCTAAAGTGATGTCCACTGCCGCTGAAATTAATAAAAAAGTCATAGTCCTGGACCGGCCCAACCCCATCGGTGGACTGCAAATCGAAGGAAATCCAGCCGAACCGGAATTTTTCTCCTTTGTGGGGATGTATCCTATTCCTTACCGGCATGGCATGACTATTGGTGAACTGGCCCGGTTATTCAATGAGGAATATGGAATCCATTGTGACTTGCAGGTTGTACCAATGCAGGGCTGGCAGCGTTCAATGTACTGGGATGAAACAGGACTGAACTGGGTACCCACTTCACCGCATATTCCGCACTGGGAAACTGCCTTGTATATGGCAGCTACGGGTCTCCTCGGTGAATTGCACACCCTTTCTACAGGAATTGGCTATACCTCTCCTTTTGAGCTGGTCGGTGCACCATGGATTGATGGCATCGAATTAGCCAGTAAACTAAATGCTTTGCACCTGAAAGGCGTTTATTTCCGGTCTTTGTATTTTAAACCATTCTACCTTACTTATGCCGGGCAGATCTGCCAAGGTGTACAATTGCACATTAACGATACTAAAAATTTTTCTCCCTATGTAACCGGCTTATATATTTTGCAGGCACATATGCAATTGTATCCTGACCAGGATTTATTTGCCAAAGCAGATCGTGTATCCATATTCAATAAAGTGATTGGAACGGACAAGATAACCAGAATGTTAAAAGAAAAAATTCCGGTAA
>CAYSHN010000064.1:0-10080 GCA_964430815.1 uncultured Calditrichota bacterium
GTATCGATAAGGAACCATTTACCTTCACCCTGTTTCTTACCAGCTCCACGATCATGCCTGGAAAAGAGGGGAAGGGTATTTTACCTGTTGATGGGGAAGAATTACTCACTCCAGGGCTTTATTCAGCAGACCGGTTGTTTGTGTACCTGCGGCAGGCCGGTGATGAATATCATGATGATCATATCAACAATCTGATCAATGCCAGTAAACCGGTAATTCAAATTAAGATTCATGACGTCTATGATCTTGGCCGGGAAATGTTTCGTTGGGAACTAGCCACCGCTATCGCCGGAGTTGTGCTTGGCATTAATCCTTTCGACCAACCCAATGTCGAATCAGCAAAGGTGTTGGGCCGGCAAATGGTTTCTACTTTTCAACAGACCGGAAAACTTGCAGAATTCCCACCATCTTTAATCCACCAGGGTTTGAAAATATATGTCGGCATTCATGCCGACGTTCCTGCAGATAATTTTTCGAAACTTATCTCGGCATTCTTTAAATCAGCACAAACGACAGAAGCAAAGTCAGTGCCTCGAAGTTATTTGTCGCTGCAGGCATATCTGAAATCTGCAGTTGAGATCGACAATGCCCTGCAGGGATTACGTAATAAAATCCAGTTAAAATATAACCTGGCTACCACCACAGGTTATGGTCCGCGTTTCCTGCATTCAACCGGACAGTTGCATAAAGGAGACAGTGGTAATGGTCTTTTCATCCAGCTTTTAGCCGACATGCCCGAAGATCTGGCGATCCCGGATGTAGCCCTTCGACCAGCTTCATCGATCAGTTTTGGTGTATTAAAAAATGCTCAGGCTATGGGGGACCGTCAGGCTTTATTGAATGCCGGCCGCCAGGTGATCAGCATTAATCTGGGAAATGATATCTTAAAAGGGCTTAAAATTTTATTGGACACTATTTAATTGTATCTTTATTAAATATCGGTTGAAAAGCAGACCAAAGTTAACACTCTATTCAAGGAGATTAATCGCAGATGAACAACAAGATTATTGCTGGGCTGCTAATCGGGGCAGTCGCAGGCGTAATCGACTTAATCCCAATGCTAGTTCAGAAATTATCCTGGGATGCTAATTTATCTGCATTCTCGTTGTGGGTTGTTACAGGTTTTATGGTTGCGACATCAAATTTAAAATTAAAGCCGGTACTAAAAGGAATACTTATCGCATTCTTGTGTTTATTACCCAATCTGTTTATAATTGGTTGGCAGGAGCCATTCTCATTACTGCCGATAATAGTGATGACTTTGATTTTAGGCGCGCTAGTCGGTTTTGTTTTTCATAAATTAGTCAAAGATTAATTCGTTTTTTGATCGTTTACTGCGAGTTCACGCATACCCTCAATTTTAATATTTAGGCGATTTTCCAGAGCAGTAATATTGGTCAGATCCTTTTCGGTTACGAAATGCACATCCAGCAATCCACCCGCTTTATAGCCGGTACGCATGAAATTCATCTCATCCAGGGCTAAACTCCAGCCTTCCAGCCAGGTCAACAAACTCTGCCGCTGAGTTTTATTACCCTGAAAATTGATCAGCAGGTCGATATCGCTGCCGGCCTGGGCGGTAGCATTCTGTGTACTGCCAACAACATACAGCGTTTTCACTCCAAATCGCTCTTTATCCAGTTGTGAAGCAAGCTTTTCAGTCATATTCATCCGCCAGCGCCAGTGTTCCTCTTTGGAGATGACCCCATACAGGGAAACCGGCAGAGGTTGGATGCGCATTGCTTCCTCCCTGTTGCTCAGTATGCCCAGGGCCTGATCCAGATTGGCATTCATCAGTATCTGCAAAACCCTGCCTTTCGTTACCTTTGGGATTTCGATCACATGGATAATGTGACTGAGATGCTGGGACTGAGGTAGAAGTTTACCCAGTGAATTATGTGACTCGTTCAAGAACGAGGAATTGAAAATAATTCCCTCATCGTCGGGATAGAGTGGCAGGTAACGGATACCGGCCTCTACCAGGTCCTGGAAAAAATGAGTTCCAAAGGAAAGATCGGGAACATAATTTCCTTTTTTGCGGGCGATTTCGATCAACACCGCGCAATTATTGATCTCCGAATAAGTAACATTAACACCCAATTTGATGTCACCGCGACTTCCCCAGCGCCCGGGTCCCATCAGAATGAATTGTCTTCGAGGTAAAATTTGATTGAGTTTACCGACCACCCTGCCGATAGAACCCAATTCTTCTAAATCAGCGATGGCATTGTACTGGCCGGGATCCACATAGACGATGTGACTGATATTAGGAACCGTTCCATTGGATACGAAACGGTTGGCATTGAATACAATTTGCTACCGGGCAATATCAGTTGGGATTGGGGAAGGAGCATCATAACGGGAATAACTTTGCGGGCGGCATTGTAACAGGTAAAAATCCTTACCATCCGAGGCAAATTCAATATCTACAGGCGTAGCCAGTGCATTCTGCAGAGTTTTCAGCATTGCATAGATTTTTTTTACAAAATCGGTATCGTTACTTAGTCCTTCAAAAGTTACCACGGCATCAACGTTGGAAAAATCCATGTTGAAGCTGACCGGTTTACGCAAATGTTCATCGGTGTAAAGTGAAATAATTTTTTCAATAGCGGGATATTGATTGCCGAATTTTGTTAGTAGCTCAGTGATCGAGATAGTCTCAAAGCAATTAGTCTTCAGATTAACCACATCAATTTTATGTGGAGAATATCGTAACCGCTCCTCCAAACCCACGGTGGCTCGAAGTGCTGGTTGACCAGGTGCAATCAGGATCGGGTAATCATCGCTAAGCCGGTCCACGGCCCGCGTACCCAGACCCGGTACCAGGCGGATCAGGCCGTCTTCCCGTTTGATACGCGGCGACCAGCAGAACTCATTGTTACTGAAAGCCACACCGGCGTAAGCGGGGAAAAAATAGTCTCCCACCGCTTGGCCGACCACTTCCTGGATCATGATGCCCATTTCTTCATGAAAATCAGTTAGGCCCCGTTCAGCCCGATATTGCATAGGATCAGGTCCGAGGGTTGAAGCATAAACTTCCGCAATAGCATCTAGCAGCGCTGTGAGTCGTTTGTTTTTAGAACCCTGGTTGCCCAGGAACAAACTTTTATATTTTCCGGAGAAGGCCGAACCCAGTCGATCCTCGAGTAAACTCGAACTACGGACGATCAAGGGTGTTTCCCCGAGATCGTCCAAAGCCATGGAAAGTCCCTGTACAATTTCCGGTGGAAAACTGGAGTTTTTAAATAATAGGATTAATTGCGGATATTCCTTGCGAATATCATCGATTGATTTATACTTCTGATCCGACATGTCCTCAAGATTGTTATAATGCATGAATTGGAGCATGGTATCGGAGGTAAGATACCAGGTTCTGGGGACTTTAATTTCGCGGAGGATATTATCCAGTTTAGCATTTTGTTCAAGTATTCGCCGGGCCAGAAAGACACCGGCACTTTTACCACCTAATTTACCATGACTGCCGACCGGACAAACCAGATGTTGTACCAGTTCGTGGAAATCACTGATACGGATAAAATTTTTAGCAATGGTGACAAATTCCAATTGATCGGTAAAGAAACGGCGGATCAGAGCTGCACGGACTCCAATCCGGGCAGATGGGGCTAATTCCAATCCCTCGGGAGCGAGTTTGTAATAGCGGCGTAAGGCTTCGCTGACTTCAGGCAGGGAAGAACTGTTGCTGGAAGTTGTATGTACCAGGAAACTGGTTTTATCGTTCTTGACCCATTCCTGGATCAAAGCCATAATATCTACATCACCCAGGTGATGGGAGGCTATCTCAAAAACCCGCTGACTGAACAGACTGGAATCCTTGGACATTTGCTTCTGCAGGGGAGTATTTGTTTCGAATAAAAAATCTTGTGGGCCATAACGGAGCAATGGAATAAATTCCTGCAGTATTTTTTCGGCGTCGACTATGCCCCGCCAAATCAAGTGATTCAACATTCTTCTGGATACTTTAGTAAATTCATCAGGATCGGTCCGCTGCAGCAGATCAAGAACCGCCTGCCAGTCCGTGGATCTATTCTCTGCAATCACACGTCTGGTCGAAGCCATTTTATCGTAAACCAGTTTTAATTGCTGGAACATGATATAATGGCCCACCCGTTTCGCGACCGAATTTAATACCCGTCTTTCTTCTTTTAAAAAGGGGCCTTCATCGGCTACAGGTTTATCATCCAGATAAAAAATATTGATCCAGCCGACCACCCTGTCCTGTACAGTGATGTCCTCACTAATGAACCAATGTGTCTCTTTGAAATTTTCTGAATTGTAGGTGAAATCCTGATAGACAATCTTGACGCAACTCAATTCCGGGAACTGCATACCAGAAGGCAAGATTTTAATTATTTTATTAAAAACCTCATCTAAACTGGAATTAGTATTCTGTAAAGCCTCTTCGACTGCGTACATGCAGTTTAATTCCTTGGCCCGCTCTTCAAGGATATCCAACAGTTTATCTTTGGATTTGACAATGGGATCAGGCATACGGCTATGGTCCTGTTTGTTGTACCTTTAAAAATTACCCCATAAATGTAAGGCATGCTGTGGCAAAAGTCCAACAATAACCCATCCCCCGTCCCCTTCCCTTATATCAAGCCAGCAGGTCAGACAGGGATGCGCCAACTGGCGCACATAAGGGGAGGGGAGACAGGGAATAAGTCGTCAGATCCACCCACGATCTTTACAGGCCTGGGCTACCCTGCTGATAGCGATAACATACGCCGCATCACGCATGTATAATTTACGGGATTTGGCCAGATCGGAAACAGCATGAAATGCTGCTGTCATCACCGTATCCAAACGCTGCAGAACTTCCTTTTTTTCCCAGTAGTAATTCATATTACTCTGTACCTGTTCAAAATAACTGCAGGTCACACCACCGGCGTTGGCTAAAAAATCAGGGATAACAAAGATGTTGTTTTTTTCAATAAACTTATCCGCTTCGGGAGTGGTAGGGCCATTAGCACCTTCAACGATAATGCGTACCTTTTTATGGATTTTATTAACATTCTCGCCGGTAATCTGGTTCTCGATCGCTGCTGGCATAATTATATCAACTTCCTGTTCAAGCCAGTCCCCGGCAGGTAAAATTTCATAACCAAGTTCCTTCGCTTTGGTTTTGTTAATGCCGCCAAAGCGATCGGTGATGCTGCGCAGTTCATCCAGTTTAATACCGTTTTTCCGGCGGTAGGTATAAGAAGTCTGATCGGTCTGATCCCAGCAGGCAACGCATAATGTTTTGCCCCCTAATTTTTCAAATAACTCGATGGCATATTGAGCTACATTTCCAAATCCCTGTATACTGGCGGTGGTGTTTTCTGGTTTTATGCCCATATTCTTGAGTGCCTCGCGCAATGTAAACACCACACCATATCCAGTGGCCTCGGTACGACCCAGTGAACCACCCATTCCCACTGGTTTACCGGTAATAAAACCTGGATATTTAGCACCGTGAATTATTTCATATTCATCGAGCATCCATAACATATGCTGGGCGCTGGTCATGACGTCCGGCGCTGGTACATCCTGCAAAGGTCCTATATTACGAGCCAATTGGCGGATCCAGCCGCGGCAAATCAGTTCCTGCTCACGTTGACTGAGATTATGAGGATCACAGATTACACCCCCCTTCCCGCCACCCAGTGGTATATCCACCACCGCACATTTCCAAGTCATCCAGGTAGCCAAAGCGCGGACCGTATCAATCGTTTCATGGGGATGGAAACGAATACCACCTTTACAGGGGCCGCGGGCATCATTATGCTGAACCCGGAATCCACGAAAGATCTTGACCTTACCGTCATCCATCCGTACCGGTATGGAAAATTGATACTCACGCATCGGATTTCGTAAAAGTTCTCTGGCAGCAGGGTCAAGATTTATCTGATCGGCAACTTTATCAAATTGAGCCTGTGCCATTTCAAAAGGATTAAAAGACTTACCTTGCATATCAAAATATCCTTTCTATTGAAATAAACACTTTTCAATGGTCTTAATCTGAATATTATTACTAATTTACTAAAAGAGCCTTTTATGAATCAATATGTAAATAACCCATCCCCCAACCCCCTTCCCTTATGTCACACCAGCAGGTCAGACAGGGATGTGCCAACTGGCGCATATAAGGGAGGGGGAATGGGGGATAGATTAATTTCTTAAAAAAAATATAGAATTAGTAAAAAAAAAATGCGAAATTGAACGAAATTTTATCAATTGAAGGATTTGCTAAATGACCTATACTACCTATGCCGATATTTTTCGTCCAAGTGTAAGCAAGAATGCGCTTGTTTATGATTTTGTTTTAGTTATTGGCGCCACAATCTTTATCGCCCTGTGTGCTCAGATTGCTATCCCCGTACCTTTCAGTCCGGTCCCGATTACCGGCCAGACCTTAGCAGTATTATTAACCGGGATTCTGCTCGGCCGTAAGCGTGGAAGTGTAGCCATTCTGGCATATTATGGTGAAGGTGCCGCGGGTCTCCCGGTATTTGCCGGTGGTGGTTTCGGAATACAACATTTAATCGGGCCGACTGGTGGATATTTAGCAGGGTTTATACTGGCCGCCTATGTCTGTGGTTATTTTGCAGAGAGAGGGTGGGATCGTACTTTCATCCTGACTTTACTAATCCTGATAACAGGTAAAGTGATTATATATACCTGTGGATTACTCTGGTTATCAAATTGGGTGGGATTTAATCAGGTCCTGATCATGGGTTTATATCCATTTTTGCCCGGAATGTTGATAAAAATTGCTTTAGCCACTGTTATGTTACCACTTGGTTGGAAATTTTTAGGACTAAGAGGAAGAGAATAAAATTGCCTCTATCACCTTTAAGGTCTTTAAGGACCTTAAAGGTGATAAGGTGGTTGAAATATCACAGAAAAAATTTTATCGCTTTATAACCCATAAAAATACCCAGCAAGATCAAAGCACAACCCAGTGATTTTATAATACCGCTCAAAACAGCGAGGTTCAATTTTGCCCTGTGTTTAACCAGGAAACGTGCATAACTGGAAAGATACACTAAACTGCCCAACGAAACGGAAATAGCAAACGTGGCGCTTAAACTCATTTTGGATAGATTGGAAATATTTTCACCGGTGTCGGCGGATTCTAATTCCGGCGGTACAGGAGATTGAACCATATCCTGAGAACCGGATTCTTCCATTTTTTCTAACTCTCTCACTGTCGCTCCCAACCGTTTATCAAATCCGGAAGTGGAAAGGCCGAGAGACGAAAGTGAAGATAGGATTAAAAAACTGGTAATTAACCAGCTGAACATTACAGATGGGTTGGTCAGATTGATCAGTAGTCCGGTGCGTAGACCCCCTTTATTTTTTAATTTATCGGATACAATACCATTATCATCAATGTGGCTGAGGTCCAGTTTGGTAGAGATTATTTTTATTCCAGTTACCAGCAGTACGATCGTTCCGATGATTAATAAATAAGGGATGAAAGGTTTATAGAATGAAAACAGGGAAGATACACCATAAACCACGATGAATACATAGAAAAACTCACTAATCGCTGCCCCTAATGCTATACGAGTACAAAAACGCAATCTTCCACGCAGGGCATTGGAAGTGATTAGAATTCCGATTGGTCCGACAATCGGCATAGAAAGAACAAAGCCGGCCAAAAAACCGGAAATGGAAAAAATGAAATAGCTTAACAACATCTCAAACGAAATATACTTTTATTTTATATATATTATATAACTATATTTTAATATAATATTTCTGATAAAAAAAATCATTAAAGATAATTTATATTTTTAATAAGGTTGGATTATATTTACAATATCTGCGATGAATTTAGATTAAATACATGTTTATTTTAATGCGGAGAGACGGATATGTCAAAAAACATATATCTATCGCCGATTTTAAGTTACTTAATTGGTGCGGCCAGTGTCGTACTAATTATCGCCGGTCTTAAATTGGCGGCACCAATAGTAAACCTGATCCTGATTTCCTTCCTGCTGGCTTTTTCGATCAGTCCCATCCAGAATTGGCTGATTAAAAAGCGGTTTCCCAAGGGATTGGCGGTATTTGTTACGATTTTACTGATACTGATTGGTGGCTCGGGTTTGATCTCGATTCTGGCCGTCTCAGTTGCGGGACTGATTGCAAAATTGCCAAGCTATGAAGCCAGTCTGACCAGTTTATGGAATACCATCAATTCTTTTTTTATCAGCCAGGGCATAAATTTTTCGGGATTATTATCCCTGCAGGAATTTGAACCTAAACAGGTGATTGCTTTTGCCGGAAATTTACTGGGAGTTATACTACAGGGATTAAGTAATAGTTTTATGGTAGTAATTGTCATGGTATTTGTACTGTTTGAATTGGCGGTGCTGCAATTCCGTTTTTTTAAAGGTAAAACAGCGAGTAGCGAATTTCAGAACCGGGTGAATCAAACCGTAGCTGATGTAGGCAAATACATCACCATTACCGGTTGGAATGGCTTTCTAAATGCCGTGGTAAATTATATCTTCCTGCTGATCCTGGGCATCGATTTTGCATTGACCTGGGCAGTGCTAAGTTTTTTATTTAATTTTATTCCTAATATCGGAATCGTTATGGCGGTAATCGCCCCGACCACGATTGCCCTGCTTGAATATGGGTGGGTCCGGGCATTAATCGTAGTCGGCGGCTATGTTCTCTTTAATTTCATTGCTGAAAACGTATTCAAACCGCGTACCATGAAGGCGGGTCTGGATATATCGCCCCTGATGACAATTCTTTCAGTGATATTCTGGAGCTGGGTTCTGGGTGCAGCCGGTACTATTCTTGCCGTACCACTGACCATCACTTTGCAGAAATTGGTGAAAGAACAAATGAGTCAAAGTAGTGCAGCCTGAGGCGGGGAATACCTGAGTGCTGGTGTATTTTGAAATGAAAGTATTATCAAACACTTTTACCATACTTCTCCTGATCCTGTTAAATTTCAGTGCTATAGTTAATCTATGGGCGCAGGAGCAAAGAGGCCAGGTACAACCAGCCGATACGGTTCTGGTTCAGGCGGGAAGTATCGTCTGGATCGCTGATTCATCTTTTATGGTGCTGCGGGATACGATCCTGATATTTCCAAATTCTAAAATCTATCGTATTGAAGCCAGTCCTTACAGCAGATCTGATTCTTTTTATAAGTCGATTCGTGCTCAGGTGGATAAAAATATATTTACCAGAACTCTGGGTGATTTAGTTTTGATCCCGGATCGCCAAAGGTCTGCAGGTACCGATACAGTAGATTTTCGCACCAGCGTAGAATATTTTATGCCCTATGCCGGTAAACGTCTGTCGCAGATCAGGTTTAAACAGGTTGATGTTTTAGCCGGCTCGGTCTGGGATACCACTCTCATATCGGCCTCATTTATAAGTAACACTCTGAATGCTATACATGTTAAGACAAAAGATCATATCATTGAGGATAACCTGCTTTTTCAGGAGGGTGATACCCTCCAGCCAAATGATCTGGCCGATACGGAACGGATTTTACGTGCTCTGCCTTCCATCGAGGATGCAAAAATTTATGTATTTGCCGGTGCCCGGGATTCGAATGCCGTCGATCTGCTGATAGTGACCCAGGACCGTTTTTCCTGGGGACTGGGTATGACACTGTTGTCGGCTGACAAATACAGACTAAGGTTGCTCAACCGTAATGTGTTGGGGTGGGGGGCAGAATTAAAATATTCGATACTGTATGACCAGGTTTCACACCCACCCTTGGCGCATGATTTCAAGTATTATGTTTATAATATCAGAGGTAGTTTCATCTCCAGTGTGTTTAACTATATTTATTCACAAAAAAGTCAATCGCTCTGGTTATCTTTTAATCGTCCTTTCATCTCCCCGCATATAGATTATATAGGTAGTCTTGATATGGGCAGTGCCAGAAATTTAATGACCTTTAACATCGCAGGAATCAACACCAGTGAGTACGTTAAACTATTTAATCAGGACTTATGGATCGGCCGGGTTTTTACTGTCGGCAGACCACAGGAACGTAACAACCTGATTCTTTCTGCACGGCTCAGTCGTAGCCGCTTT